>JBQCEX010000307.1:0-10157 GCA_051959855.1 Flavipsychrobacter sp.
GCAGCAATAAGTGAGGTGATAGATAAAAATATCAGGGATGTTCTCATGATTTTACTACTTGCTTTATGTGTTTGTCTTTGTATTTATGATAAAGTTTTACTCCTTTCTGCGTCATGATGCCGTACATGAAATGCTCTCCAATTTCTAATGCTACGGAGATGAGCCCATTGCGGTCATTTACCAGCAAGTTGGGTTGCAGTATCATCAGCGAGCTCTCCAATCGGAAGCGGGCCATCAGGTCAGGATTTATTTCTGAACGAAACAAGCCTTCTTCTATGCCCCGCTGTATGTTGTCACGCAGCATGCCTACGTCCCTAAGTTCCAGTTGCTCACGAAATGTTTTGTAAGCATCCGGAAAGTATCGCTGCATTTCGAACAATAGCATCGGGTTCATCTGCTTGTTCATTTCATCCATAAAGGCAAGCATCTTTACCATGCCTTCAATGGCATTATCACTGTCCGCCATCTGCATAGTACACCTTTCACACACCTGGTCTTTATACCACTGCACCGATTCATTCACTACTTCATTTTTATTAGCAAAATGCTGGTAAAGTGTTTTTTTGGAGATGCCCGCGCGACGTGCGATATCGTCCATGGTTATGGCCTTCATACCATACTGACGAAACAGTTCAACTGCTGAGGTTAATATTTTTTGTAACTGGTCCATAATTAAATCCGGCACAAAACTAAGGAAACATTTTTCATAAAAAACGTTTCCATTGTATATTTTTATTTTTTTGAGTGCAATCGATAAATTCAAAAAGCACTATATTTAAATCTTGAATGACGTTGGAAATAGCATGATGTTAGTATGAAGAATTTGTTCATCAAATAATTATACATTAAATAAAAAACTTAACCTATGTCGTTTCTTAAAGATTTTAAATCATTTGCGCTTCGCGGAAATGTGGTCGATCTGGCAGTCGGCGTTATCATCGGCGCTGCTTTTGGAAAAATTGTCACTGCTGTAGTTGACGATTTGCTCATGCCCATTATCGGCTATGTTACTCCATCAGGCAGTAAGTTCACCGATATTTTTTATGTATTGAAACCGGGCAAATCCGGCGCCACTATCTACAAGTCCCTGGCTGAAGCCAAAACCGACGGAGCGAATGTATTTGCTTATGGCGATTTTATACAGACAGTAGTTGACTTTACTATTATAGCATTTTGTATTTTCCTGATGATAAAGGGAATAGAAAGAATGAAAAGAAAAGAGGCTGCGGCGCCTACTGTACCGCCTGCGCCTACGCCAACTGAAACTTTGCTGAAAGAGATACGTGATATACTGGAGAAAAAGCCACAATAAAATATTTTTTACGTCAAACCCTATTTATTTCTCATTTTTGCTGCATGAGCACCGGTAAAGTTTATAAGGGCCTGAGCTTGTTGAAAACACAAGGGAAAAGCGGTTTTGCCGTTTTAGTTGATCCTGATAAAGTGTCACCATCTGAAATGCAATACCTGGCAGAATTATGTAATGAATCCGGGGTTGATTACCTGCTAATGGGCGGCAGCCTGCTGATGGTACATCAGTTAGAGGCCTGCATACAGCGCTTTAAGGCTGAAAGTGATATACCTGTCATTCTCTTTCCCGGCAGCCCTGCACAGGTTACTCCCTATGCTGATGCTTTACTTTATCTGTCGCTCATATCCGGCCGTAATGCAGAATTGCTCATAGGGCAGCATGTAGTATCCGCACCAATGGTCAAGGCCAGTGGCCTGGAGGTGATCTCTACCGGCTATATGTTAATAGATGGTGGTAAGCAGACTACTGTTTCATACATGAGCAACTCAGCGCCTATACCTGCCAACAAAGCAGATATAGCTCTGTGCACAGCATGGGCAGGCGAAATGCAGGGCAAGCATATCATTTATATGGATGCCGGCAGTGGCGCCCGTACGCCTGTATCTGAGGAAATGATACATAAAGTGAGCAGCCATATATCGCTCCCTCTGTTTGTAGGCGGCGGCATTCAGACTCCTGAAAAAGTATATGCTAATTGCAAAGCCGGGGCTAATGTTGTGGTAGTAGGTAACGCCATAGAGCGCGACCCTATGCTAATAAAGGAACTGGCGCAGGCTACCAAAGAGGCTACAGCATCGGCTAATAAAAGCTAAGACATTTTGTATTTGTTGAACAGTTCTTGTATCTGCTCTTTGTAGGTATTGCCTATGCTTATCATCTGGTCTTTTATCCTGATAACATTCCCGTCAACCTCGCTTACATACTTCATGTTAATGATGTAAGACTTGCTCACGCGTACAAAGCCAGCCAATGCTGATAACTGTTCCTCAAAATTTTTCATTGTGCTGTGCACGATTACTTTACCACTATCGGTCCAGAGTCGTACATAATCCTTTAGCCCTTCGACAAACCATAATTGCGTAAGATCGATTTTTACCAGCTTCCCGTCAGACTTTACAAAGAGGATATCGTCTTTCGCATTCAGTGAATTGACACTGCTTTCAACAAATGCAGTATTTTTTTGCTTGATAGTATCTATTGCCTTTGTTATTGCCTTGAGGAAACGCTCGAATGATATGGGCTTTAGCAAATAGTCAACAGCATTCAATTCATAGCTTTCCACAGCATATTGCGAATAGGCAGTTGTAAATATTATTGCCGGTGGGTTTTTCAATGTCTTCAGAAAATCCATACCGCTTATCTCGGGCATATTTATATCCAGCAGCATCACATCTACCTGCTGCTTACTAAGAAAGCTAAAAGCCTCCAGCGCATTTTTGCATGTTCCTGCCAGCTGCACATCTGGTACCTTTTGCAGGTATGTCTCCAGGATGTCTCTTGCCAATGGCTCGTCATCTACTATTAGTATTGCTAAAGGCTTCATGCCAGGTCTATATTTACTTCTATGATGTAATAGTTATCTGTTGTTGTAATATTGATGCTGTGCCTATCAGGGTATAGCAGCTCAAGGCGTTTCCTGAGGTTGGTCAGCCCTATACCGCATTCTTTCTCTTTATTTCCGTTTAGGAATTTACTATTGTTTTTGGAATAGATAAGCACTTTGTTATGCTCAATTATAAAGCGGTAATCAACAAAATGTTGCTCTGAAATAATGCGTGTGCCGTGTTTAAAAACATTCTCCAGCACAGGCAGCCATAGCAGCGGTGGTATACTATATGGCATGTCTGCACTTATAATAAAGCTAAGATTATTCTTATCAGTTAGGCGCAACAGCTCGAGATCTATATACGCTTCCATTATCTCCTTTTCTTTTTCAAAGGGAATTGTTTCAACGTTTGATTCATACAGCAGGTAGCGTAGTATAGACGATAGCTGCAATATAGCATCAGGTGCATCATCCGATTTTTTCAGCGACAGGGCGTAAAGATTATTCAGTGTATTAAATAGGAAATGCGGATTCAATTGTGCCTTAAGAAAATTCAATTCGGTTAGCTGCTGTTGCTTTTTTGATTCCAGTACCATTAACTCTGCCTCCTTCATGGCACGCACAGAATCTTTTTGTACCCGCTGAAAGTAATTCATATACCAGGCGCCTGTTAGCAACACCAGCCAAATGCTCCATCCAATAGCATACCACCCCGCATCATAAATAAAGTCTGATATCGTCCATCCTTGGCTTACCGGAGAGGTTATTGGACTGATCTGCTCTATTTTAATAAGTGGGTAATGGTTGATAATAACCTTTAGCACCATTGTATAAACAACAGAGAACACAAGTACCAGCGAAATTACCAAAGAAAAATACCGGCCATATCTCTTTTTTACCAGGAAATGCGGTACCAGGTAAAGATTGTTTGTATAGGTAAATATCATTGCCAATAGATTGACAATGGTGGCAAACAGTATATAATACTTTCCAGCATAAGCCTGCGCAGTCACTGTGTTATTATACTGCATGTTCAGGAAGAAAAACCAGAACAGCAGGTTGCGAAACAGGCGACCGGTTAAGAATTTATATAGAAGTTGTAATGCTTTCTTCATAATAGTCACTGCAAATAAGCACCAAATAGCTGCGGGCAGAAATATTATAGACAAAATAGCTGAAATATTAGACAAAACATATCAATCGAAAATACCCGCGTCTTTGTCTAAATAATTTACAGATGGTTTGTGTATATAGTTCCTTTGAGCAATATTCATCACTTCAAAAGAAATTTATGAAAACAGTAATCTGCACTTTATTAGTTTGTCTTGCCGCTGTCTTTTCAAGCTATGCTCAAAATATCAACGATATAGCCGACTCTCTGCGTTATGGTAGGCACGGAATGATAAAAGATACCAATATGGTAGGTGGCATCATTGGCATCTATTATAAGGGTAATACCAATTACTACACCTATGGCTATGCCACGAAAGATAAAACCCAGAAAATAGAAGATGCTACACTCTTTGAGATTGGCTCCAACACAAAAGTATTTACTGCCTTATTGCTCGCCCAGGCAATTGAAAAGGGTAAAATGAAAGCTGATGACTATATAGATAAATACGTTGCCGTGAATCCGGCCATTGCTCATACAATCAGGCTTTCTGACCTCGCATCGCATACCTCCGGCCTTCCCACCTTACACGATTCCGCATCTATGGCAGAGATAACACAAATGGATTCGCTCTGCCCCTTCTGTGTAGTAGACAGCAAGTATGTTGAAAGCCTGCTGCAACGCACAAATAAACTGGAGGGTTATGGGACTTTCAACTACTCAAATTATGGCTTTGCTTTACTGGGTGATATATTGATCAAAGCGAATAAAAAAAGTTACAAAAGCCTGGTTGAGACAAATATTTTTACACCCCTGCAGATGCACAATAGCTATGTCGACATTGATACAAACGACAAGCGCATGGCAACAGGCTATGCCGATGGCGAGCGCCAGCCCTATATCATGCTTACTGGTTTGGCACCTGCAGGCATTATCAAATCGGATGTACACGATATGATGAGCTTTGTAAAATATGAAATGGGCTTGCAACATTCTACCATCGATAAGGCTATGCAGCTAAGCCAGCAGTTGTACTATAGAAGCCCAAATGTGAACGTAGGTTTAGGATGGTTTAATACAGTTGAGTACGGCGATACTATTTACATCATGCGTGGCGATACCTATGGCTTTTCAAGCCTGATGGCTTTTGACAGGCAGCGCGACCTGGCAGTAGTGGTATTACTCAACAGCGAAGATCCCGGCTTTACCGAACATGCTTTTTCTTACATACTGAAACAGACAGCAGGTCAGGACCCTAAATATGCTTCAAAATTTGAACGTCCTTCCATTACTCTTGATTCAGCAATCTTGAAGCGTTATACAGGTGACTATAAGATATCGGACGATTTTGTATTAAGTGTGTCCACTATGCAGGGTAAATTATATATACAGCTTACAGGTCAGGATAAGTATCCGGCAGAGGCAGTTAGCGAGAGCGTTTTTGTTGAGCGCAAGGTGAAGGCAGAGTTTGAATTCATTAAAGATGACCAGGGAAAATATAATAAGTTAATACTTAGGCAAAATGGCATGGAAATACCGGCACTGAAAAACTAAGCAGGGAAATTGTAGCCTACATTATTTTCTTCAATGTATTGCCTGATGTCCGTCACAACAATATCATTTGCGTCATTAGCATTCTGTGCCAGTATCAGAACATCGTATTGGTTTCCCTTGTACTCGTTCAGTGCTGCCGCAGGATCGCCTGATGCCATATAAGCGTTAATAAAGGTTTCTTTATCACGCTGCTCAAAAGGGGCTATGGCTACATGGTCTATTACCAGCTTTAGTGGCGGTTGCGAACGATAAGTGAACTCTGTATCTATCAGGTCTTCAAAATCTTCGCATATTTCAGTAGCTTGCTCTAGTGTAAAATACAATGGCTTCAACAGTCTGTATATTTTAGCTGCAAACTAAATTATTTAGGGCTAGTGAAAACATATGATTAGTAATTTTGCTGTATAAGCACGTGTAAAACCATAAATATGCCTGCCTGGGGTATATAATTTTTTACATTTTACTTTTTACTTTTAAGTTTTTACCCTACCTTTGCACTCCTTTAGTACAAGATTGGCCTCCGGGCATAAAAAAAGCAGAGTATGAAACGTACATATCAACCGCACCGCCGCCGCCGCAAGACAGTTCATGGTTTCCGCAAGCGTATGGAAACGGCAAACGGCCGCAAAGTATTGGCTTCTCGCCGCAAGAAAGGACGTCATAAGCTGACAGTGTCAGACGAAAGCCGTTTGAAATAGTAATAAATTAAAATATTTAGCCATTCGTTATACTTTCAAAGCATACGAGCGGCTCAAGCGAGAGCAACATATTGATACGCTTTTCCACACCGGGAAAGCGTTTTCTGTTTTTCCGGTAAAGTTTATTTACAATGTGCTGCCCCGCGGTGCCGAGTCTTCCCCCGTCAGGGTTGGGTTTTCCGTGCCCAAAAAGAAGTTTCGCAAGGCCGTAGAGCGTAATCGGGTAAAGCGTCTGCTGCGGGAAGCCTGGCGCTTAAACAAGCACAAGCTGTATGCCGCTATCTCCCCCGAAAACCACCTGCATATATTCCTTATTTTTACAGATAAAACATTGCCTGATATACAAACCGCTCATGCCACTATCATAAAGGGCATTGAAAAGCTGGCAGAAAAGCTAAGTAGTAATGCAATAGTGCCGAAAGAATCGCAATGAAAAAGTTATTATCCATTATACTTATCGGGCTCATACGCTTCTATCAGGGCGCTATATCGCCGCTGTTTGGCGCTAAATGCAGATTTACACCCACCTGCAGCGCCTACGGACTGGAGGCTATACGCAAATACGGCCCCTTCAAAGGTGGCTGGCTGGCCTTTAAGCGTATCATGTCCTGCCACCCCTGGGGCAAAAGCGGCTACGATCCTGTGCCTTAGTTTCTGACGATTTTTATTGTTTTGCTTTCCCCTTCGCTAAGTATATTAAGATAATAATTGCCGGGTAATAAGTTGCTCAGGTTAATGTTAAGTTCATTGTCACCTTGCCGCATAGGTTTGCCTGCAGAAACTATTGATATTAATCTGCCTGTCACATCATTTAGGACTATATAGGGAGAACAAGGGTTCTTAAGATTGAAATATACCCTGCATGTACCATATACTGGATTAGGATAAACCTTGATCTCATTGATATTATTTTTTATTGTAGCAACGGATGCATTATACTCTAACTTAAACTTCAGCAAGTTGATTACAGCATTATCTGACGTCCCACTTAATATTATTGATTTGCTTTTAAGGTCAATCACCATATCAGTAGCTCTATCATAGTCTGAGTTTTTGGGCATCACCTCCGGTGCCATTGCAATGCCATAATTACCAAATGTTGTATCTAAACTCCCATTGTTATTAAATCTTGCTATTGCAAATGGATAGTTTAAGTTTAAACTATCATAATGGGTACAGCCCATCAATAATTTTCCTGTAGTTTTAATGTCTAAGAAACATGAAATCATGTTAGGGTAAAAATGTGTCTGCACAACACCATTATCACCCCAGCTGCTATCTGTTGAGCCATTTTCATTTAAGCGTGTTAATAGGTAGTCACCTAGTCCGCTTGTGGCTGCGGAATTATATGCAAGCATTACTGCAACAAGCTTATTGTCTGGTTGTTCGGCCAACCCTAAACCATAGATATCAGTAGTTCCATAAGCCCTTGCTACCAGCCCATTGTCACCAAATGTACTATCAAAAGCTCCGTCGGCATTAATGCGCATTATCTCCAGTGTCGGAGAGGTTGTGCCAGATCGGTGATATCCGGTTAATACAATTTTTCCGTTGTCAAGCACTTTCACATCAGTCGTTACACATATGGCAGACGGAGATGGAGGTGCAATCTGCATACCTGATCCATTAAAAGTCGTATCAAGGCCTCCATTGGCATTAAAACGAAAAACGCAATAATGATCTGACGCGCCCGACCCTGTAAGTACACCCCCCACTATTATCTTTCCGTCTTTCTGAATTGCCAATCTATATCCTAAGGCATGATAATAGCCGGTAGGAGCTGCTACAATGGTATAGCCACGCGTACCAAAAGTTGTATCCAGGCTACCATCAGCATTATCTCTGAATACAAACACATGCATCGGTAACGAATAGTAGGAGCCGTAAAACTGAATACCTGTGCCAATAATTTTCCCATCGGCCTGAAGTCCTGCAGCCTGGCAAAAAGTTGAAGCACTGTCAATAGTAAAAACAGATAATCCGTGATTGCCAAATGTCATGTCAACACTTCCATTGGGTAGATAACGTTTTAAAGTTGTTGTTATAGCAGACCCATAAGTAGTGTCACCCACGCCTACTATTTTTTCGTCGCTGGTTAAAAGAATTTGGTTTAAAAAATTAGTATTGCGTCCAAAAGAATCGGTTACAATTCCATTTACTCCAAAAGTAGAGTCCAGCATTCCCGGTCGTGCCTGCGAAAAAGCTTGAAAACTGCATAGCAGCATTGCAATTGTAGTATATAATTTCATAAAGGATATTTTATGTAAAATAGTTAAAGGAACTTATTTCACATAGTTCTACAGACTAAGGCTGTTCATAAAGTAATGGCCTCCCTTTCCGGGAGGCCATTACTTAAGCATCAAAATTTATTTAGAGTTTTATCAGTTTCATCGTCTTGCTTTCACCACTTATGCTGCTGTTCACAAAATAAGTTCCTCGCACCAGGCCGCTCATGTCTATACTTAGTTCGTGGCTGCCGGCTTGCAGAGTTGCTGTGTTCAGTATTTGTATCACTCTGCCGCTCACATCCTGCAGACTAATGTATGGTGCACATGTCTTGCTCAGGTTAAAGCGAAGATGCCCTGCCGCACCTACCGGATTAGGATAGAAGCTCATGTCATTTATGTGGGTAGCTACTTTAGGCACCTCCAGGCTATTGGTTAGCAGCACTTTTATCAGGTTTATTTGTAATGCAGTGCCTGATTTACCACCGTTACCCAATAAGATGATGCTCTTTGTGTAGTGGTCCACAGCCATATCTACAGGGCTACTCACCGCTACTGTTGGGTTATAATGTACTGCTATAGTATCTATGCCGTTATTGCCAAAGCCATAATCAGGCGTGCCATAATTATCATAGTGAGCCACAACATACAAAGTGCCTGAAACGCTGCTGCTGGTATAGCGTGTGCCTACCAGCAGGCTGCCCATACTTACATCCAGGAAGCTGCGTATCTGCCCCGGCACCAAATGTGTTTTAACTATCCCCGCAAGGCCCCAGCTATTGTCCATGCTGCCATCAGCATTATAGCGAAATAAAAAAAGGTCCGGCATAGAAACACTGCCATCTTTCACGCCGGCAGCCATTATCAGTTTTTTATCACTCTGCTCTGCAATGCTATAGCCGTAATTGAATAGCGTACTGAAGCTTTGTTCCACAATGCCTTTCACGCCAAAGGTATTATCGTTACTGCCATCACTGTTCAGGCGCATGGTCACTATGGTGCGTATTTTGGGGTTGTCCATATAGTCGCCCACTATAGCTATTTTCCCGCTTTGCAGCACCGCCAGGTCCGAAAGGTTGCTGCCGCTCTTGCCAAATAAGTTAGTGCGCATGCCGCTGCTGTTAAAGCTTATGTCCTCACTGCCGTCAGTATTTAGTCGCACCACCGCAATGTCCTGGGTTCCGGCTGATATGTTAGCTTCATTACCTATCAGTACAGGCTTTCCATCTGGCTGTAGCTTTACACCATAGCCATACAGAAGGTCATAACCACTGCTGGGCGGTACCAGTGTATGCCCGTCAGTGCCAAAAGTGGAATCTATTTCTCCGCTTGCATTCAGGCGCAGACATAGCAGTTTACTATTGTAATAGCCTGCAAATCCGCTGATCACTATTTTGCCATCAGGTGCTATTGCCGCGTCCATACCATATGTATAGGCATCCACGGTATAATATTTTGTCTTGCCGCCATTAAAGCTGGGGTCTATGCTGCCATTTGCCAGGTAGGCCTTCATAGCTATAGCGCTGTTGGCACTTTGGCTGGTGTCTCCCAGGCAAAAGAAGCGGCCATCCCCACGTGGTAATACTTTGAATGATGTTTCTATGGCACCAGACGCAGTAATTGAGGCAAATGAATCTCTCACAACGCCATTAACGCCAAAAGTCGAATCAATGAAGCCCGCTCTTTGGGCTTGTGCTATAAGGCTAAAGCA
>JBQCEX010000308.1:0-11712 GCA_051959855.1 Flavipsychrobacter sp.
CACTGCCACCGATGGGTTGGCCAGATCGTACTGCGTATTAGGAACAACCCATGAAGCGCTGTTCATGAGCATATTGGTATAGACAGCCGGGCTGTTGTTCATGAACTCTGACACGGGGCTACTGAGCTGACCATTGACGAAGGTTGGGTACTCGATGCTCTCGGCCATGAGGGTGCCGGTGAAGTTACCATCGGTAGAGAACTGAGGAATGGTCCAGTCGCCATTGAAGACGTGGGCGCCGCCTGTAAGCCTGCCGCGTACGTCGCCATTTACGATTGGCACCCATTTGGATGGCGCATCGTACTGAGTCTTCAGCTGCTGGTCCTGGTGGTAGACTGCCAGCACGTTGCCCTGCGCATCGCGCACATAGTAATCGTTAGCGCTGGTGGTGCCGGTATCATTCAATGTGCTTACATACTTGGCCACGCGGTTGCCTGCACCGTCGTACACAAAGGTCATGTTGTTCTTTGCAGCGGAGTTGCTGGTGTACACTACTTTATTGTAGAGGTTCCACTCGATAGTGTCCTGACCACTGACCTGGTCTTTTATGGTATTGCCAATAGCGTCATAGAGGTAGCGATTCTTACTAGTATCCGTGAACTGGGCTATATCATTAGTATAACTGTTAGCGGCCTGATCTGTAACCTGGCGGAGCCTGTTGTTGATAGGGCTGAACGGATAGTAGTAAGTAAGACTATCCATAAGCACAGGACTACTGAGGGTACCACCTGTTTTGGTACTGTTGCCATAACGGGTGAGCATCAGCAGATTGCCATCGGCATCGTACTGATAACTATTGCTATAGTCTTTGAGACCTGTAAGCGTATTGTTGACCGCGCTGACAGAAGCGTAAGCGGTATTGTTGATGCGATTGAGCTGATCGTATATATACTGCTTGTTGAGGCGCATGAAATTGCCAATGGCCTCCGTCTGACGGGAGATGTTACCATTGTAGAGGTTAAGCGAAGGACCAGGGACGTGGGTAACGGCCTGCGTGCCGATAGGCGTATAGTCGCCTGTAAAGTAATCGATAGAGTGAGCGACCACGTCTTTGGACACGATGTTGTTGACCACACCATCGCCACCCATATCCATAGAAGTATTCAGCGTATCACCATTCAGGGCTTTGAGCCAGCCCTGTATGGTATAAGCGTAGTCGAGCCCCTGCACCTTCTGATCGCCCAACACTACCCTGGCCAGCGGACCATGTTCGTAATACTGGTAACTGGCATCGTTCTTCCAGATGAGACCGTCATTGCTGGTTTGCACGGAAGTGATGCGATTATCAGCATCATAAGCGTATTGCTGGTAATACTGATCGGGGAAGCCACGGTTGTAGCTGAGCATATTTACTTTGCCACTGATAAGATCATAATCGTAGTCGATGCGCTTGTAACGCTGATAGGTGTAATTCTTCAGAGCAGGGAAATCCTGTACGAGTGTTTTGACATTGCCATCTACATCATAACTGTAGTGCGTGGCGTAAGTGTAGTTAGCGCCCCCAATATCTGACGAAGCAATGGTCTTAAAATACTTGACACAAGCCACACGCTTGCGCAGGTTAATCTGCGCGTCCATGCCCGGTATAAGGTTGAGCTGAGCGGCAGCGGTGTCGTAAATAGTCATAACGACATCGTTGCGGTTATAGGACTTTATGTATGACTGGAGGGCGCTGTTCGAATACCCATCAGCCTCAAGTATCCAGGCGGGTGCAGGAGATATAGTGACAAGACCTGCGGAGTTATTAATATATGCTGAATAAGGTGTGATTAATGAGCCTTTGTTGGCATTATACCAGGCTATGGTAACCTTATAGTCCCTACCCCATTTGGCACCTATGCCAGGGATCTCACCTGTCTCTATAATACGGCCCAGGGCATCATACATATTGTAGGTATAGCTGCCTGCAACAAACTGCTTATCATTCTGTGAGAAAACCAGGCGGCCTGCAATGTCATAATAGAAATCGGTACGGCCACCATCAGGTGTGGTTTGTGATACCAGCTCGTTAGACGAGTTGTAACTGTAGGTGCTTATCTTAGTATGCTTCGGATAAAGCACGGTACCTGTATCCAGGTTGGCAGTCCTTACCGTATCTACACTTGCCAGGAGCTTCACGCTTGTATCGAGCGGATGAACACCGGCAGGCGGAACGGTTTGTATCAGGTTATCCGCACGATCATAATAGTAAAGTGTATAGTTGAAATCCTGATCGCGATAACCTAAGAGCAATTCTTCGTTGACACCGTTCATCAATGCATCCATAAAGGCCAATATTTCATAACGCCTGATGGAGTCTATATAATTCTTATAGTTGACCTTGCCCTGCGCAATGGCTGACTTCAAGGTGACACGTTCGCAATTATTGAAAGTATCGAGCGGCGCATAGCTGGAATTATTGATCAGCTTATTACCCATGAGGACATCATCCAGCTCAATGTTCTTCGCTATGACAAAGTCGGTCATACCGGCCGCCTGTATGCGTGTGGTAGTATCGGTGCCTATCTGCAAATTGAGCACGAAGAAGCGCGAAGTGCTATCGCCCGGTATGGGCTGTACAGCAGGCAAGGTGCCTATGCCGGTAATATGGTATAAAGGTGCAGAGACGGCTTTGATATAGGATGGCAACTGTACATAGGCATTGAACAGTGTATCATTCTTACCGAAATAGCGATACCAATAGGTGCCATCAGAACAACGGTAAGCATACAGATTGCCCGCTATCATCTGATTATTGTTCGTAAAGAACACGCCACCGGGGTTTACCGTATTAGCAGCAACCAGATTGAACATAGTCTTCAATGTGTCATAATAGTGGCTGTTAGCCGTAGGGTCTGCGATGTACAGATTGGTGATCGTTGTAGGGTCGAAAGGCTTAGTATAGCTTAAGAAGTCAGAATTGAACAGAGCGATGCGCTGCTGCAGGTAAATGGCCTGCAATGAATCGAGCACCTCGTAAGGCGGTAAGTTCTGATACTTGTACACGCCCTGCAGGTACGCTGTTTTCTGCGGCTTGAAGTAGTCACTATTGACCGTGCTTTCGAGATTGCTAACAAAGGTGAGTGGTATGCTGCGGTTATATATATAGCTATGTAACTGATAAACATCTTTTGACAGCTCGTAAGGAGGCGTACCGGCTACATAGGTTATCATTTTGTACGTCTGCGTAATAAACCTGCCACCGCTCCAGATGCTTTTTGTAATAGGCGCGCTAAAAGAAACATTAGTGGATGCGCTGTTGAAGATAATGGATGCAGTATCATGAAAAGTATAGGCAGGCGGATAGTATACGTAACCTAAAGTGTTTGCGGCCTGTGTATTTGACAATGGCTGATTGAGGTATTTGGTAACACCTGATACGCTATACGAGTTGATGTAACTGCTGTATTTATACAACTCGGCAGCAGGGAACTGATTAAAGTCAACCTGTATGGTGATGTTACCACTGGCATCTTTTTCACGATATGGATTTACAAATGCAAGCGGGTCGACACGAGACAGCTGAGCCACAAATGTATCTGAAGTAGCAAGTGCCAAACCGCCTGAATTTGAGAATACCAATGTAGCATACGCTACATAATCAGGAATTGCAGCAGTATCGGCGAGCGCACAACTAGTGATGAATGTGTGGATCTGATCTGCAGGATAAGACTGCTGCAGGTTATAACTCATAAAGTTCTCCAGCATGTCATCATAGAAAGGATGGTCCATGCCTTTTACTCCATACACGGCCATGCTATCCTGCAGCTGTATAAACAAAGAGCGCATCTGTGTACAAGGAATGGTAGCCGCAATAGGGTTCAGGTTGTAGTCCATGGTCTCTACGCTATCTGTCCAGCCTAACATGCTGCAAGAGGTGGTTACTCCATAAGAGGTATGATTGAGCGTAGCAATAAATGAGAGATCATTTATATAGCCGAGCGTGATAGCGCCCGGTACACTGTTGACACAGGCCACACTTGATATGTTGAATGTATCGTTGGCTTTGTTAGGATGATATGAATTGACACAACCAACACCGCCGCGGATATAAATTTTTACGGTATCTATCGGCGAAGATGGTTTATATATGAATAAGGTGTAAAAGTTGTGAGCAGGCTGATAGGTAGCAAATACATTTACTGATGCAGTACCTGTAAGATTTGATATTGCGGTTTCAAATGTGCTGGTAGAGCTGAGCGTATAGGCTACGGGCGTACTTGGGCTTGTTTGCGCCGCGCTGACAAAGGCAGCGGTAATAGCCGACTGATTCAGGAAGCTCTGGATGGCATTGTAATAGCTTGGGTCCTTACAACCGCCGCCACCTGACTGGCCTGCCGGCCCGAAATAGTCATAACTGACCAGGTAAGGGTTGCAAAGATCCGTAAGCTGAATGCCGTTTCGAACTAATGCATACCTAACCTGTGCAGGGGTAAAATTACCATCATGCACTATACCAGCGCCAAACAGGCTATCAAGGGTATTTCTTAAAGCATTGGTGAGGGTTAAGTTTCCTTGCGTACAGTTTGGCAGGTGACCGAGGATGGAATCTACCGTTCTAAGAGTGAGCACGGAATCAATATGTTTAAGGGCTGCCGTGGTGCTATCTTCCAACTTTGCTAGTGAGTCTGCGGAAAGTGTATCTGTTGTCATTGCAGACAGAAGAGTCGGGAGTATCCCCAGGCTCGTATCGGTAAAGGGTGTCCAGGCACCGGAGCCAAGTGCAAGACCGCCTGTGCTTGTGAAGTAGGTAGGGAATACGGCAGAAGGAGTTAGCGTCATCCTAACAGAATCGCAAGGCTTACACTTATTGCCGCCATCACCCGTCATTTCATTCTTGAATTTCTCCCTGTTCTGAATGTACAATTCTATGATATCGTTGAAATAAGAATTCTGAACAAAGGCATTGGTCAGCTTTCGCGAGGCTATTTCTTTATTAAAAATGTGACTGATGCATTCATTAAACTGGACCGAGTCTGAGCAACCGCAATAGGCTTTTAAGAGCGCCATACTATCCAACCTTATTTTGCCACCCGGGAATCTTTTTAATGAGTCTACTGCGTCCGGAATGAAATAAGGGGTACCCTGCATTTTTGCGACTATTGGATCATGTGCGGCAATGCTATCGAGAGAGAAAAGATTTAAGCCTATGGCCGTTTGGGCATTTGGAATAGCCAGCAAGATGTTTTTAAAGGTGTCTGTATAACAATTTTGCAGCTGGCAGTATTCCGGATGTAACGGCAGTAAGGAATCGGCAATCGAATAATCTCCTATACCAGCCAGGTAGCTGTAAATGGCAATAAAGGAATCCACCTGCATTGTTTGCAAATTCCTTATTGTGTCATTAAACCATACTACATAAGGTGGCAATTTGACTATACATGGATTCTGATAACGGTATGAAATAGTATCTCTGCCTCCCACTGTGTAATGAAATTCAGTGAATATCGAATTGTTGCCATCAACTACTGCAACTGGAGTATACGACACATAGTGAAACTGCCCATATTTAGCACCCGGTAAAAGTTCGCTTACCATTTGGGCTTTTTTCTTGGCACACTCATCATCTGTATTAGCAGGACAAGGGAATGTACGAGACTCTACTGACTTACGAATGAAACTATCTAAGCTGACCAAACAGTTAGGACTATTCATAAATGAATCTACAGCAGCTGTAACATCATTGTAGTGAATGGTTAAAGTCTTGTGTACTGTCTGGGGGCCTTTATCCAATCCGAAATTATGTTTGGTGCCCATGAAGGGTACAGCAGATGCGGAGCTAGTAACGCCGGTTACGCCGAGCGTACTATCCTCCTGATATTTCAGATTGCCGCACTGATCATTGATCTGATAATGGTATGATGCTTTTACAGTAAGATATTTACCCGGACATACTGTTGGGAAAGGAGTATAGCTGTATACGTACTGCGCCGTATCAACTCCACCCGCTTCCATGTAAAAACCTTTATCTAAAATTCTCTGGTTGCCGATAATCTCCTGCGTGGTACCTGCAATAAGATCTTCGGTGTACCAGGTTGCATTGGGAACCGTTAATGGCACAAGAGCATGTTTAGTATCAGCGGGACCGGTGCCAGACATGGAAGACAATATTTGCTTCCCCTTATAATCTTTAATAGACAAAGACATTTGTTTATTAGGATCCTGGCTCATTATCTTAGTGTAAAAAGCTGAATTACCAATGTTTAAACCGAAATAACGGTTCATCATTTCCTGATCGGCATTTACATATTCATTCTGAATAATATTGGAATCTGCTATCTGCAGTAATGGGCCCGCACCGCCTTGTTTAAGTACCCTATCATTAAAAGAAGGATCATATATTGTCTCAATGAGTGGATAGCCTTGTGCGTCTGGTACAAATTTTTCATAAGGCACTGTAGCTATGTCCGGATTACGATGTGAGTAATAAATACTAGCCAGTGCATTTGTATCCAGCGGAGCGATAATGGGTTCGCCAGGGCAAGTAATATGCATTATAGTATCAAAATCGGACGCCTGATACGGAAGATGAGTATAGGCATTCAGACTAACATTATGCTGATATGAAAATGTAGGAGTATTTACAGGTGTCGGCAATATTTTAATCGACGGTCTGCCTTCATAATCGTAAATATTTTGTGTTACAATGAGATTATTCGGGTTACTATTAAAGCGGGTAATACTCTCACGATTTTTAAGTAACCCATCATAGAAACTTAAAACATTCTTATATTTTCCACCTTCCGCAAAACTGACTGTATATTGCCAATTAAGGCTATCGCTTGTGTAAGGTTTCCATATATAATAATAATTAGCACCACCGGCACTGGCTACACTGCCAGAGTCGTTGGCTACTGACCAAGCAGAATAGATTGGATACTTATAAAGAATAGAATCCGGTCTCACCATTCTTACCCGATAAACGACGGCCCCTCCAGGGTATACTAATGGTATCTGATAATAGTTTGTATCAAGCCATACGCGGGTGCTATTATGTCTAAAATCATAGGCCATCTGACTTGGGGTAAGGTAGGTAATTGCTCCTGTAGCTAAGTTGCGGGAATAGTTGTCTACATAAGTCCATTCCAGTTCATAATTGACCGGACTTAGAATGATTGGCCCCGAAGCTCCGGAGCTTAACTGCCAATTTACACCCAGATAATTTTTGGATATATTGGAGCTATCAACTGATGTAAAAAGAGTGGTACCGCTTCCATACGGATACTTGTTGTAATCCTGAGTAATTATAGCTGCTTCAAAATAGAAATTAAAATTAGGTATTGAACTTGCCGGAATCGAAATAGGTGATGATGGATTTGTATAGTCAAATAAGCCAGTAAGCTTTACTTGTATTTTGTAAAAACCTGTATACCGTTTTAGCTGAACATCCTGATAAGCAGATAATGAATCAGGATTGTAGCCTATAGTCAGTGTATCGTTTATAGTTGTATAAGTTTGAGCCGTATCGGCAGGATTAGTGTAACCCAATAATTGATAGGTAATTCTATAATTATATGCAGTGGTTGTAGGTTTCGGGTATTCATGATACACCTGAAATTTGACATAGCTTGCCAAGCTTTTGAACTTTAGCGAATCTCCCCAATGTGATAAATTTGGGCGCATATGATACCACCAATCATTGTTCCAGACTGGATTCAGCGTTATAGGAAAATGTCCAGTGCCCAAATTGTACATGTCTGTAGCATACTCTATTTCTGAAGCAGACGATGTATTGAAATTATAGGTTTGTGCATAGGACCTGTTGTTCATACAAAGAACCAATACAGTTATCACTGCAAACCACTGTTTAAAATATGATTTTAAAACAACCATATAGCTAGTTTTATAGTTGGGTTATTAATTTGTATTTATCAAACTTTAATGCTGCAACCTTACCGGATGATACACGGAAATAATGATCTACGGTATAGTTCCTATAATCGAAAGAATTACTGTAGTCATAGTATGATATTTCATAGGTTGTTCCTTTACCTTTAAATTTTTGTTCATTGCCAGTCCATGGATAATAAAGCCCCATAGAAATACTCAACGGCAATTGTTGTTTCAGGCTATATACCAGGTGAATCGTTTTAAGGTTCATATTAGCAGGGAAAGCAAGTTGAATATCGAGCGAATCACCTTTATTTTTACAATTCGTGATACGGGCATATTTAAGCACCGTAGAGTCAATATATGTATCCATAAAGCCATTACCGAAAACATTGTTCTCCATCTGATCTTTCCTGACTTTACGTTGTTTATCCAGATTAATGATGGAAATGACACGCCTACTATGGTCCGCCTTGTAGTACCAATTATCGTTATAGATGACTGTCTGATGTTTAGAGTCATTGAACATGAGCTTATGTTCATTGTCAAAGCGGGCCTGGCCTTTTAGCTGTTCTATCTTATCATTCGGAAATTCCGCATTGATCAAGTAATTGAAACTAACTTTATGTAAGTGTTCCAATTGTTTGAACACAGAACGAACCACTGTCTGCTGAGACGGTTCCTGCCCATAAGAATGAACGAAGGCCAACCCTAAAATGAACAATACTGCAATAGCCTTTCTCATTATTTATTTTTTAGGGTTGTTACTGCGGGATTCTGAAATAGTCATAATTCCTTTTTCTGTTTCCTTCTTTGTTCTTACAAGATTTCCTTCCTGATCATACTCATAGAAAGTCGCAAAATTGTTTTCATCCAATGTCGCTGTTAGCTTTTCATTATAAGGATGATAAACGAAAGATTTCATATCTGAGTTGTAAGGGAATATTCTTATATCATCCACATAATAATTGAGCGGCAGACATAAGTAAGTTGTGGCTCCTGCTGTAAAAGTTGCCTGCACCTGCTGCCAACCTTCAATGATATTAGATGTAAAGGCTACCGGCGTGAGTGCTGAGCCAACTTTAATACCTGTGTTTGCGGGTAATGTATAAGAGGTAATATTTGCTGCCGGCGAGACAGGCTTAACCCAATAAGAAAGCACATATTTACTACCTGAAACCGTTTCAAAAGGCATGTATTCCGTTTCTGTAGTTGCGCCCGTAAGGTTTGTATAGTAGTCACCAAGCACAGGCTCAGTTCCTGTGTTCACAGGTATTGTTACCGAATAATTAGGATTCACGGACGGGTTGTTTGCTGTTGTTGGCAACTTCAGGGAATAGTAACCTGTATGCGCTATATTCTTAACCATGCTGATACCTCCAGTTCCACTTGGGCTGACAGTGCTATATGCAGAATTACGAAGTGTAGCTAAACCAAATAATGGTGCAAATGGCGAATAATTGAAGGCCATAAGATTTCCTGTGACACGCAATAAGCTGTAATCTTCAAATCCTTCCGCAAGCACTTCGCCTTGTTTAGCATTAGAAGCTACCGCAACAGGCAGGCTTTCGTCGTATCCATAAACCGCGTTTGAATAATTGCCGATAGCATCAATATTTTCCACTTCTTTGCCGTAAGGAGAATATTTTGACACTGACCTTGCTGTTCGCCAATTATTGTCGTGCGACTTATATGGATACATCAAAGAGGTAATTTTATAAGGCGGCAAAGCAGGATCTTTTGTTGCACTACCCGTGATGTTATGGCATACCTGATACTGCGGGTTAGTCATCGGATAAAATACCCAGGCATTAAATAATCCTGTGGTTCTGATACTATTATTAGCATAATTTCTTGGCGTCTGGTAAACATAGTCAGCATCCTGCCTGTAGACACCCATCTGGCCAATAGCAAATGGATTTATTGTGTCTTTCGGTATGTAATACTCCAACATGCTATTCACGGAATCACTATAGCCTGTAGCCTTTAAACTGACTACATTGTCAAGTGTGGTTTTCAGACCAGGATTGCCTATAGGGTTAGTCATCATTGTAAAAGTTTCCATAGTCTGATTAAGCATATTGCGACGGCCAGACCTTAATACTTTTACCGACACATTGCTAATGGCTGAATTAGCTGCCCATCCTGTTGTATTTGCAGGGAAGCGAGGCAGAATAAGCGGCTGGTAACAATAGGTATAATTATAAGTAGTGTCGTAAACACTTGCATAGGGACGTATAGCCATAG
Source organism: Flavipsychrobacter sp. (assembly GCA_051959855.1). Lineage (GTDB taxonomy): Bacteria > Bacteroidota > Bacteroidia > Chitinophagales > Chitinophagaceae > SZAS-30. The sequence continues at coordinate 10,057 of JBQCEX010000308.1, forward strand.
ACTGCATACCTGATGGCAAAGCACCGTTTGTATCTATGGTAATAGACGAATCGGTATATATTGGTCTGAAGTTCATTACATATGCGTAGGTAGAATACTTATTGGAACCTATCATGTAATTGACCAGCAACTCATCTCCGACATTGAAATTGCTGCTTCTACTACCGACATCAAGAAGTCCAATAAATTTGCTATCGATAGACACCTGAGTAACTGAATCTTTATAGTCTATGTTAGTGTAAGCATTACCCATATTGACATGGCCCCAATACGCCGGCTTATTTACTGTGTAAGCTTTATCATTATACTCATCGTTTACTGATGTTTCTACTACCTGCCCTGTATTTGGGTCATACAGTTCATTCGTAACAGTAGTAATAGCCCCCTGATTGAAGCTTTTTACACTTTTCAGAATACCATATTGCTGTATTACTTTGGTTACAGTTGCTGACTGGAACTCATTCTGATAACTACCTTGCCAACCAAATGCCCAGGGTATTGGAATAGGTGCTATGAATGCCAGGCTCGTATTCAAATTGACATTCATATTGTCGTTCTGAGTCACTTCATTTTTTTGGCGTGTATCTACTGTAACATCTGCTTCTACACCCAATTGTTGTGTTTGCTGAATAAATGTATTGTTAGCACCAGGACTATACACAAGACATTTCACGTTATTGTCTAATTGTCCGTTAGCTGTATTATAAAAATATTGCTGATAGCTGATGAGCTGATTGTTACCTTCAGTTGCCTGTGCTACATAATGCTCAACACTTTTAGGTTTGCCATGCATATCGTTAAAATCGAGCTCGTACCCCTGGCGGGCAGAAAAGAGATTTTCCTGAGAGAAGATGCCGAATTCATACTTGTCATTTACTACATCGAGTGAAGTTGACTTCACTTGTATAGGGAAATCTTTTGCAGTATAGAACTGATAGACATCTATTCCCTGTGATGAGCGGCCATTATTGCCATGTATACTGGTTACCGTTACTTTGCTATAGCCAACTACCGGCGAAGGAAAAAGTGTTTCACCAATAGGCGTTTCCTGGTATAAGCTAACTGGATCATTAGGGGGCCAGTTGCTGCCAGATTGCGCTACATATTGCACCGGTTGTCTCAGCGGGTTTTCATCACCACCAATCATTGGTTCATAGCTTGCAACACCGCTACTGATATGACCATATGTATCATCATTAGTAGTATAATCATATTGCTTACCGTAGGTAGCCTGCTGCTCATTGCCACCTGCCAAAGCATTCCAGGAGTCGTAGAACATCAGGGATTTAACTCTCTGACCACCACCCTTCTTAGCCATGCCAGGGCTTGATAATCTAATATAAGATTTAGCTAGATTTACATCTTTTGCCAGGCCGTCCTTTGTAAGGTTGACAACAGGATTTGACGCAATACGCAAAAGATCTTTAAATGCTTGTTTTAATCCCCCTAACACGTCCATCATATCACTTTTATCCCCATTGCTGCCGGGGTAAATGATCTGCGGCAGATTGTAGCGGCCGACATTTATGGCTGTATAGCTGACGGGATTTAAGGTTGCGCCACCACCATTCGGTCTGACCGGAACAAATTTTATGTATCCATAAGCTGAATTATTTGTACATATACCAATATCGCTGATGCTCGCGTAACCTTTTA
>JBQCEX010000309.1:0-8750 GCA_051959855.1 Flavipsychrobacter sp.
AGAGACCTTGTATGAGGGTCGCCTGTTTAATTAAGGCAGGCACTTCATCATGCACTCCCACAGGGCAGCGGCGGTTTTGTCCCAGCTGAAATTTTTTACCTGCTCGCGGGCTGCTATTACGAGGCGGCTGCGTAAGGCCTCATCTTTATAGATCAGCTCCATTTTGGCAGCGATGTCATCTACATCGTTGGGGTCAACCAACAGGGCAGCATCACCGGCTACTTCCGGCATTGATGAGGTGTTGCTTACTACTGCGGGTACATCACATTGCAGCGCTTCTAATATAGGTATGCCAAAACCTTCGAACAGGGAAGCATAGACAAGTGCATAGGCGCCACCTATTACCTTGCTTAGCTCATCTACGTTCATGTAGCCAACCCATTTCACGTCTTCTTTAAAGCGCATCTCATCTTTCATCTCCTCTACCTCATCATATTTCCAGGCAAAGCGGCCTACTATCACCAGCTTCATATTGCTGCGCTGGCGCTTTTTAAATGCCACGAACGCCTTGAGCAGGTTCACAATATTCTTGCGAGGATGCAGGGCACCTGCAAATACAAAATATTCGCAGCCATCGGCATATTGTTTTTTTACGGCTTCACGCTCATCAAGGCTTAGCGGGCGGTATTCATCATGTGCGCCATTATATACCACATCTATATGACCGGGCTCTATACCATAGTGCTGTGCAATATCATCTTTAGAAAAGGTAGATACTGTGGCAATGCGTTTGGCCTTTTTGGCAAACAAAGGTGAATAATGACGCCAGTAAAAAAGATGGCTAAGCGTGAAATGCTTAGGATAATGCTCGAAAGCAAGATCATGTATTACCAGGCAGGTAGGAACCTTAGTACTTAGGGATAGATAACCATCCTGCGAAAGGAATAGATCAACTTTATACTTTCTTAATAAAAAAGGTAGGCTCCACTCGAACCAGATATAAAACAGCAAGGGATGCCTGGCTTGTGGATGTACTATAACGGGTTTTACATTGGGGGCAAATATAAAGGACGGATCGTAAGGCCTGTCGAAAAAGAAAATAAACTCATGCTCAGGATGATTTTTCACTATTCGCTCCAGCGTTTGGTAGGTAAACCAGCCAATGCCTTCGAGTTTTCCTTTGATTAACAGACGAGTATTTACTGCAATTCGCATACCTATGCCAACAAAAATATAATTTTACCGTTTTATACGCCGGCCGAAATTAAGCAGTAATGCGTCGATTTTTCGTAAAAAACTTATTTTTTATACTGATGGTCAACATATTGGTAAAGCCAATATGGGTGTTCTTCATTGACCGTACGGTGCAAAACAGGGTCGGACATGCTTCTTACGGCAATTACCAGGCACTTTTTAATCTGGGTTTAATCTTTCAGACTATTTTCGATTTTGGCCTTACGAACTATAACAGCCGGCAGATAGCTCAAAATCCTGATAAGCTGAGGAAACAGTTTTCTGAGATCATTTCAGCCAGGCTCATGCTTATGTTTATTTCTGCAGTGTTGCTTATTACCACGGCTTGGTGCATGGGCTTCAGAGGTGGAGAGCTATTGCTGTTGGTGGGCATTTCATTATCCCAATCGTTCACTATACTGCTGCAGCTGATACGCAGCAATGTGGCTGCCTTGCAGCGCTACAAGCTGGATGGACTACTATCTGTTACAGACCGCAGCCTGATGATACTGATCTGCGGCTTCCTGCTAGTTTATCCTGCTACTGCACATGCTTTTAGAATAGAATGGTTTGTTATAGCCCAGGTATGCGCCTATTTTATAGCCTGTATAGTGGCTTTTGCAGTACTGCGGCGCATACATACCATAGACCTTCATTTTTCATTTCATCCCCGCGTGCTATGGGCCATTGTGCAGGAGAGCTTCCCCTATGCACTATTGGGTTCGCTGATGGTAATATATATACGTGCAGATGTATTTATGGTAGAGCAGCTATGTGGTAAGGGTGGTAAAGAACAGGCAGGTATTTATGTTTCGGCTTACAGGCTACTGGAGGTTTCCAATAATATGACAGGGCTCATGTTTGCTACCATGCTGCTGCCCTTCTTTGGCCGCATGCTGGCGCAAAAGGAAAATGTGCAGCCAATAGTGCGGCTGGCTGTGAATATGCTGCTACCTGCATCATTTACCGTGGCTGTGGCCTCCATCTTCTTTGGAAACTCTATCATGCACCTGCTGTATACCGCGGCTACTAATAATGATCAATACGTATTTGGCTGGTTGATGGCGTCTTTCCCAGGCTGGTGTATGATATATGTGTACTCTACCCTGCTTACCGCCAATGGCAACTTGCGCTTGCTGAACAAAATAGCATTTGCAGCAGTTGTAGTGAACCTGTCATTAAATTTTTACCTGATACCGCATTTGCTGGCAACCGGTGCTGCTATCACTGCATTCGTTACAGAAACCGGCCTGGCGGTGGCGTTCATTATAGCCTGTGTCAAGATGTTTGGTTTGCGGAAGGATGTTCGCTGGCTATTGTCGCATGCTGGCTTTTTGCTGTTTGCCATATTGCTGGCTTATGGCATTACTTCTCTGCATTTTCAGTGGCTATTGCAGTTCGCAGTTTTTGTTAGTATATGCGTCGTCCTCATGTTCGCATTTAAGTTTGTATCCATCGCAAACATTAAGCAGTTGCTCAATAAGCAATAGTAGTTATTCCCTGCCGGATGATTGAGGCAATTCCCTGGCTTCTCTTTTTATAATGAAAACGGCATTGCTGTAAGGCTCTATGCCCTTACCTACCTGCAATGCATATACCTTGGTGAACTCTGCACCAAAGTATAAAATGAGCGACGAATAATATACCCATGAAAGGATGACTATAATGGAGGCTGCAGCGCCAAATGTATTGCCCAGGCTGGAATTGCCGAGGTAGTAACCTATGAGGAACTTGCCGATAAGAAACAGCACACCTGTAAAACTGGCACCTGTGAGCGCATCGCGCCAATAGATCCTGGCATCCGGTAGTACCTTATAAATAACTGCAAAGAGAAAGGTAATAATGGCGAAAAGAACACCAAGATTTATTACCTGGAATAAGATGATATTAAGGCTGCCGAAAAAATGCTGCAGCCGATCAGTAAGCAGATCGAGCAAAGTATTGATGAACAGGGAAACCATAAGCAGAAAACCCATGCCTATGATAAGCGAGAAAGACAGCAGGCGATTGATGATAAATTTTAACCAACCTTTTTTAGGTTTAGCGCGAACAGACCATATGTAGTTGATAGAGCTCTGTATCTCTGTAAATACACCTGTGGCGCCAAATATCAGTACTATTGCCCCTATAATACCAAAAAGCCTGGTATTGCTTTGATGGCGAATATTATCCAGTATGCCGAATAACTGGTCTGTACCCTGGCGACCTATGAGCGTTTGCAACTGTGTCTGAAACTCGCCTGCCAGGTCTTCTTTCTTAAAGAAAATACCTATAAGCGTAAGAATAACCAGCAGCAACGGACCTATTGAAAAGATCGTATAATAAGCAAGTGAGGCGCTAAGTTTAGTAGCATTATCATCAGAGAATTCCATACCTGCGTACTTAAGTAACTTAAGGTAGGTCCTGATCTTTGATGCCATTAGCTTATTGGTTTTTGAGTAAAACTAACGAATGAAATTAAGCAATTCGCATAGTAAATGCCAGTACTAAGATAATTTAACACCTGTATTAAATGAACAAGCCGCAGCGAATCACTGCGGCTTATTCATTTTTGAGTCAATGATATCAATGTATAATATTTATCTGCTGCGTAAGTTGACCACTGTCGCTATTTACTTTTATAAAATAATTGCCGCTGTTTAGATCACTTGTAAAGATAGCTTTGTGATAATTTTTCGTAGCTTTCTCAGTCCACTGCTTTACCAGGCGGCCGTTTATGTCATACATGCTTATAGTAAATGGCTGAGCGTTTTGCCAGTTGATATTAATATTGAAAAATGATGAAGCAGGTACCGGATAGATGTTAAAAGCCACAATGTTGTTTACATTGGATACAGACGTAGAGGTATCGGCATACAGCTGATAGTAATAATGAGTCTGTTTATCCTGCCCTATAAAATAGGTCCAGCCGCTGCCGTTCCACGATTGCGTGGTATATACAAGCGGGCGATTAGATGTATCATATGTTACGGCGTACATGGTATTATTTACAAAAGTTTTTGAAGCTGTATCAAATATCATGTTAGTAGAACTTATAAGATTCATACTTGCATCATAGGCATTTGAATCTTTAGAGGAAGGTACAAGCCTGCTGGAAGCATCAAGGCTAAAATGAATGATGGTAGATAGGTTGCCTGATCCATCATATGTATACAAATCCCTACCGCTGATAGACCAGTTCGAAGCAAATTTATCCCAGGAATTGTGCATAGCTTTTGTTAACTGGCCGCTTGTATTATATGAGTAAATATCTTCTTCACTGTTAACATAGGTGCCACCTGCTGGAAAAAAAACTTTATATACCCTGCTTGTTAAATTATTTGAAGTATTGTAGGTATAGATTGTACTGTCCGAAAAAAACCAACTTGCACCATTCCAGGTATTCTTCAGCAAATATTTAAGATTTTTATTAGCATCATAATAATAAAGATATTGTTCATAGTTATCAAGGCCAGACCCTGTGTCAATTTGTACTGACCTTATAGAATCACGCTCAATAGAATTAAATAAAAAATTAGTGGAAGAATAGATATTCCATTTGCTGGCTGTATCAGCCCAAAGGTATTGTCTAAAAAAAACTACCGAATCATTAGGGAAGAACGTGTTAGTAGTTTTGCTAAATCTACTGTAACCGCTATTGTATGTATAAACTACAGCAGAATCATACTTATAAACTCCGGTTTTTATATTGCTTGTTCTCAGTTTAGAATAAGATAAAGCCGTAGAATCGGTAGGGCTAAAACCACTGGCAGTATATTGGGCATTTGCTATGCCCACAAGCCTATGCACTAATACCTGTGCATGAGTGCCGTATGGCATTACTATGCCCGCTGCAAAAGATAGGAGTAGTAAAAATTTTAATTTCATAAATACTATTTTAATTATAGTTCAAATCAAATTCTAAGTTAAGCTTATTGTGCGACAAAAAAGGCGGCTTTATGCGTGTTTTACGGTTCTGTTATAATTAAAAATATATAATTTAATGTTATGTTGCCAATAAAATATATAAAACTAACAGTATAAAATTGCCTATTTTCGTTTATCTCTTTGGTCTTTTTTAATCAAAGCAGTTATTGCCCAGCTTTATGAGTCCACGCCGCTCGGTGTACATGATTCTGTTTTCTCTTTTGGTTTTTCCATGCTTACTGCTGGTACACAGGATTTATATGTACTACCATCCTTCGCTTGATACCAGTGTGCTGGATATTGTAGTTTCTGCTCTTATTTATGGTTCGTTTGCTATTGGCATTTTTATTACTGCCTCCATTTTTTATCGCAATACCCGCAGGCTGCTACTGGAACAAAAACGAGCTCACCTGAAGGACGAGCAGTACAAAGTTTTAATGGAACATTCTGGGGTATCTACTATTACGGTAGATAAAAGAGGTATTGTGCGCTTTATGAGTGAAAATATACACCGTCTGACCGGCTATGAAAACAGTGAGGTGATAGGTAAAGAGATGGTGCAAGGTGTACCACGTGAATTCAGACCTGTGCTTGCAGATATTGTAGCTAAAATGGACACAACGGAGGAGTATGAAGAAATACAAGTGCAACTTTTCACAAAGTCGCGGGTGAATGTTTGGGTTGCGTGTCATATGTATCCGCTAAGGGATAAACATGGAAAGGTAAGTGAGCTATTGCTGATGCTTTGGAATATAGACAAGCAAAAGCAAATGCAACTGGAACTGGAGAAGTTGCAGGAGGAAGAAAGTATGCGACAAGCACTGATGCAAAAGGTGCTTGACTACAGTCCTTCACTAGTGTATATAAAAGACATTCGCAACCATTTTTTGATTACCAATAGCAAGCTAAAGCGGTTTCTCGGGATACAAAGCACTGATGAATTGGCAAAGACACTACATGAAAGATATCCTCTGATTGACCAACAACAGTTGGATATGGACAAGCAGGTAATTGAAAAAAAGAAGCCGGTAACTTATGAAACAGAGTTTGTACATCCGAATGGTAAAATAACCAACCTGTGGATACAAAAGTTCCCGGTACTGGATGAACAGGGCGAAGTAGAAATGATCTGCGGTTTTGATACAGACATCACACAGCTAAAGCAATCTGAGCAAATAATACTTGAAGCTAAGCGGGAAGCAGAATTGGCAAAGGAAGCACAGGAAATTTTTCTGGCCAATATGAGCCACGAAATACGCACACCACTGAATGGCATAGTAGGCATGGGTAACCTGCTGCTAAGCACAGATGTAAACGAGGAACAAAAAGACTACCTGGAATCAATACAGGAGTCTGCACAAAACCTGCTGGCGATAATTAATGATTTGCTGGACTTTTCGAAAATAAAATCAGGCAAGTTTCACCTGGACGCTATAGATTTTAAGCCGCGCAGCGTAATAAAGAAAACTATGTATCCGCTACTGCTGCGAGCAAACGAAAAAGGCATTGCACTGAAATGTTTTATCGACACAACAGTTCCTGAAACATTAAAAGGTGATGCACTTCGTTTTCAGCAGATATTGATAAATATCATTGCCAATGCTATAAAGTTTACCAGTGAAGGCTTTGTGGAAGTAAAGGTTTACTCTGAACCGATAAATAACGAAAAAATATTCCTGATAATAGATGTAACTGACACTGGCATTGGTATACCGCCTGATAAGGTGGAGAGTATCTTTGAAAGTTATGTACAGAGCGATACGAATATATCCCGTACATATGGCGGTACAGGTCTTGGCCTTGCTATAGTAAAGCAACTGGTAGAGCTGCAATACGGTGCAGTATCTGCTACCAGTGAACTGGGCAAAGGCTCTACCTTTTCAATAAGAGTGCCCTACCAGGTAATAATGGAGCAGAGCGAGGAAAATAACTTGCCTGTGAGAATAGATAGTAGCAGTAATGAGGAAATGCTGAAAGACATAAAAGTACTGGTGGCTGAAGATAACCTGATAAACCAAAAGGTAGTAAGCCAAACACTGAAAAAGCAGCATGCTGTGGTAGATGTAGCAGGCACAGGCGCAGCCGCTATACAAATGCTAAAAGAAAGGTCTTACGATATAATATTAATGGACCTGCAAATGCCTGAAATGGATGGTTATACTGCCACGCAATACATAAGGCAGGAAATGCAGAATAATATACCTATAGTAGCAATGACAGCTGACGCGCTAAAAGGTGAAGCAGACAAGTGTTTTGAAGTTGGTATGAATGATTACATATCAAAGCCTTTTGCACCTAAAGACTTATATAAAAAAATACTCTACCTAACGCATCGCAATGATGCAGGCCTGCTATAATGCAGAAAGGGTGCATAAAGCACCCCATATCCACATATTTCAGTCGTTTTATTTTAATGGTAAATAACCTGCATACCCAGGCGAATGGCAATATCACGCTCCAGCTGAGCACCGCGGCTTTCCTGCCAGCATGGCAGCAGATGAACTTCATCACATTCCAACATATACTTGATATTATCACGCATTACCTCTTCCCAACTCTTTTCTCTGTCATATAAAGATGCCGGGCTAACAACTTTATAGCCCATCATTGACAATTCTTCAGCTGCCCGGTTAAACTTTTCTTTTACCTGATTTTCAGGTAAACCGGTTACTTTACCTGCTATAAATATCGTTTTGCTCATAACCCTCTTGTTTTATAGTGTAAGCGTTTAAAATATCGTTCCAAAAGAAATTGTAAAGACCCTTCAAAGCCAGTTATACATTAAAATAACGACAATGTCAAAACGCTTATAATGCGTTTATAAACGGGGGCATTTTTTTTTGGCCTTTCTTTTTCCCGCAGATGACTGTAAAATGTGACAAGCAACTCATGCTTTTCATCCCTTCTTGTCTTTTTCATTTCGTGTTCACTTTATTGCGTACTTAAATATTGTTTTTCAATCTTTACAATTCGTCTCTTATTTATTAGTAATAAAAAACCGTTCCATCCCAAAGTACCGGGAATAATACCTTGGTTTAGGAACATTGTTTAACCAAAAAGGTTTAGGGATAAAACACGAATGAGGCGTTTCATAGGGGCCGGCTTCTTTTTCATTTCACGTTCATGCAGATGGCTGTAGAACTTCAACAGCATTTCGCGCTTCTTTTGTTTTCGCACCGTAGTCATTTATCGCTCCTTTGGGTTTAATGGTTAAGATTCAGGCTTGTGCTTTTTTCATCTCAATAAAGAAAAGTTCATCCTGCACAACCTGCAAACCTATATCGCGCAAAAATGGTGCTACATTTTCTTTATTGCGGTCTGCCAGTAAAAGATCTTTTGCGGGTTCCTCATTCAGGCGCACGTATTCAGGCAACTGTTCTTTCAAGCGCTCCAGCACCATGCTCCAGGTATTGCCGCGCAAGGTCTTCAGTTTAGGGTTGCCCAGGCGAAAGCCAAGCGTGCCATACATAGTGTGCATGCTGCGGCGCTTGCAGAAGAGTATTTCTTTCTGCTCGCGGCAATAGGTTTCCAGCACTTCCTGTGCAGTGTTCTTTTTCTCCTGCAGGTAGCATAGCTCATCGCTGTACTTCTCTTTTATTTTTGCCATTTCAGCATCCAGTTTTGTAAATATTTCAGCCTCGCGGGCTTCAGCACCTGCGTACAGCGTAAGG
>JBQCEX010000310.1:0-3320 GCA_051959855.1 Flavipsychrobacter sp.
CACTGCCACCGATGGGTTGGCCAGATCGTACTGCGTATTAGGAACAACCCATGAAGCGCTGTTCATGAGCATATTGGTATAGACAGCCGGGCTGTTGTTCATGAACTCTGACACGGGGCTACTGAGCTGACCATTGACGAAAACGTGTTGAAGCTTAGGTGTTACGCTGGAATATTTCTGTTGGATAAGTTTGTTCATGCATAGGGTTGCTGAGGTTTATTGTGTTGCTGAGGGTATGTTCTGCAGGTGGGCAGTGAGGCTTATGCCCCATTTGTTACAAAAAATAGTTGTGGGGCATTTTGTTTGGCTGATGATTGAATGGAACCCTTTACCAGTAAGCCATATGAGCAAAAACGTGCAGCTGAACAAATGCCCCATTTATGCCTAAAAGGTAACAAAAGCTCCCATAAATCTCCCTTTGTTTCTTTCATAATACCAAGCCACTTTTTTAACACGCAGTGGCCCTTTGCAATATCGCATTATTAACAAGCGATTTCCAAATAATCATATCCACATCTTGGCGAATGAAAAAATGAAACGTAAAAATTAATAGCATGCTTGTTTAAAACAGAATGACATAAGAAACGGGTGAGCTTTTAGCCCACCCGTTTTAATTTTTAATGTTTAATAATGAAGATATAATTTTTTTTGCCCATCAACAAGTTTGACACACCCGGGTCAACTTTGTGCATTTGAACGTGGTTGAAATCTCGAAAACAAGCCAGGTGATACCATAACACCTTAGATTTTTGCTTTGATATTCGTTTTTAATTTTATTCATCTTCAATGTTTTCAATACTTTCAACTCTCCATCAACAAGTTTGATACACCGCCAAGCCCTGCACTTTACATGCAGGGCTTACTTTATTTCTCAACCTAATCTATAAAGCTTTTGATTCGTCGTCTTTAATTATTAACTCTTGTTTCCCATTCTGCATCTACAGTTTTTCTATAAGCTTCCATACCTGATGGCAACCACAAAATTTCTTCCACCTTCTTGTCTAATTGTATAGCTTCAGCAAAAGAAACAATTCTGATTTCTTCATCTAAACCTTCCTCCTGTCCAGATAAAAATTGCCAGTCTTCATTTTCATCGTGAACAACATAAAGAATAGGCAATAATTTATCAATAACTTGTGTTGATGTAAATACAGCTTGATTAGGATTGATACTCATATTAATTATTGCTCTTTTTTAAATTTTCTTCTTTAGATAATATTTGTGCATTATCGCTGGTATTTTTCCCTCCTTTAGACCTCGGTATTATATGGTCAACCTCAGCTTGTTTCATATTTGCTTTAACTCCCTTTTTAGATTGCACAGGCATATCTAACGTTTCCCCGCTCTTATCACTCTTTATTACCCCGCCATTTTGTTTCATATTTTCTTTTATATATGCCTTCTTTTGGGCTGGTGTAAACTTTTTACCTGGGCCTGCATTTTTAGGGTCTGGAACACTACTATAGTCTGCCGACTTCACTTCTTGAACCTTCGTTGTTCCAGGCGTTTCTACTATTGTTTCCGGTTCGTATGGAGGCTTTACATAAGTAGCATCCACAGCAGGCGCAAGTTCCTCTCCAAATATCAGTGGCTCTAACACCTCTCCGGCAACTGCAGTGCCAACAAAGATAGCTGATTGTTTAGCAGCATACTTAGCTGCAGGTACAATAACATTTTTAGTAAAATCCTTCGCTGCTGCTTCATCGTTGCCCCTGATACCTAAAGAGCTATAGAAGTAACTCCAGTTTATACTTCCACCTACTGCGCCAGCGCCTTCCATTCCATCTATATCTATATTCCGTATCGGATTATCACTAAAGAACTGGTAGGGTGATAACCAAGGATATTGCTTAGTTAATGGGTCTACTGTTGGCGGTCTTCCTGTTCGTGTGTCATAAGGTCTTGCTCCATAGTCTAAGTGATTTCCGATGCCAGCGTATTCGTTATCCTTCAATTTACCATTGAAGCCATAACGATATGCATCACCATCTTTGCTACATACAGTAGTAACTATAGTTCCTGCTGTCCAGGTGGTAAAGTTGAACGGAATAGCTGTAATAGTAAATGTGGATGATGCAGCTGTGGCGGTCAGGGTGATACGTGTAGATGGGCCTATGGCCGTAAAGTTGAGCGCAGCTGTCTGCGGCTGGGCTATGGTGGTGGCTGCCAGGATGGTGGATGAGGTAATGTCCATAGCTGTGGCTGTCCATGAGCCGCCTGTCATGCCGCTGGTAGTGATAGAACCACTATAGGCTGTACCTGATACGGTGGACACATCAAGAGAGGAACCATCGCCCGCAGCGGTGCTGCTGGTGGTCATGCTGCTGCCACCAAAGGTAATGATACCGCCGGCCACAGCTGTAAAGCCGCATGGACGGCACCAGTTGCCCAGGAACGGCCAACCCAGATTGCTGGTGGTGAGCACAGGGGCTGTTTCGGTAACCAGCTCGCAGTGGTTGGCTGTATCGTAAACATATCTGCCGGGCATGAGCATACCAAACGGATAGTAGTCGTAGAGGGCTACAGGACTTGGGACATAGTTGGTGATATTGCCTGTATGGCCGGGGTCTATGCCGCGGCGCTTATCGCTAAGGGTAGCCAGCACGTCGCCCAGGTGGTCTGTGATCTCGTACTGGCGCTGGCCTGCCTGGTGCTGGGTGCCGTAAGTGGTAAGCAGTGCATGACCATAGAGGTCAACATCGCCTGCTATGATATCGTCCTGGTACTCGAGACTGTACCAGGGCACGGTGTTGAACAGGCGTAGCGTATCTACCGTTGCAGGGCTGGTTGTATAGTCGTATGTGGCATTGAATTGTGATGGGTAGTATTGCTTGATACCGATGCGGCTGGAGCCGTAGAGGTCATGTTCGGCAAGGTAGTAGTTGTCTTTCTGCAGCACATTCTGCGTAGGCAGTGTGTTGGGCACAATGCCGGTGGCAGAGGTGATGCCTGAAACATAGGTAGGCACCGACAGCCCTGCAACAGAGGCAATGGCAGAGTCGACAGAGGCATCGCTGGTGCCATCCTCGAAGGCATTGACATAAGTGAGCGGACTCTCATTGTACTTGACCTGCAGCAGTGCATTGGTGCTGTTGACAGAGGTGAGCTCGGCGTGGGCACCGCTCCAGCTATCGAAGAAGGCGGTGACACGGGACTTAACGCCATAGGCATTGACTATAGGCTGCAGCTTGGGCGGCAGGGCACCTGCATAATACTGATCGGCATACAAGGTAGCATCGGTAGTGATGGCCGTCATGTAGCTGAGGAACTGCGTAGGGTGCTGCGTCTGGAGGGTATGGAACATGCCCATAAGGCTGCCT
>JBQCEX010000311.1:0-3382 GCA_051959855.1 Flavipsychrobacter sp.
AGACCTGGAAACGGCTCGGCCAGAATTCTGTCATATCGATAAATTTCTATTGTTCTTTCAATCTGCTTATTCTTTCCACACCTTGCCAAAATTAATGGGAATTAATTAGTTAGCGCTGCAATTTCGTTGTTAAATGTTATTTATCAACTTATACAACATATTGTTTTTCTATATTTTCTTTTTCAACAGGTTCAGCACTCCTTCCTTTTGCAATATTCTATAACCAATGCGATCATCAGATATCCCTTCACGCAATTCATACGTAAATTGATAACTGCCATCCGGCTGCATATTAGTTACAAAATAGGCAAACTGTATTTTCTTTATGTCCTTGAAATGCTGGGCCACTTCATATAAGTGAGTCGACAGAATCATCAGATGATTGGGCCTATGCAGCAACCCTTCTACTACAGCACGGGTACATTCATAGGCATCATGCACATTCGTTCCCTTAAAAAGCTCATCCATCAGTACAAGGTGTGCTTCTTGCTGCAATAGTTGCTGGGCAGTAAGTTTCATACGCTGCACTTCTGCAAAGAAATAGCTCTCGCCTTTGGTTAGGTTATCTTCCACCTGCATACTGGTTATTATTCCCTGCAGAAAACTCAGTGACAGTGCCTTTGCCGGCACCCCCATTCCCAGGTGGGCCAATAAGGCGCTTACGCCTATAGCACGCATAAAAGTCGTTTTCCCCGACATATTTGCTCCCGTCAGCAATAAAAAGTTTCGATGTTCGCTAAATGCAATATCATAAGACACCGGCTGTTCCAGCAGAGGATGATAAAGCCCATCCACTTTAAAATATATAGGCTTACCAGGCAGAATTTCAGGAAATACCCAATTATTTTTTATGGTAGCAGTAGCCATACTTTGCCATGCATCCAGGCGGGCGTAATGACTTATAAGCCTGTAAACCTTGTTCTTTAATTCCCTTCTTGCCTCAAAGGCAAGGCGGGCAAGTACTGCATACGGAGCGGCCTTATCAGTTGTCAGTATTTCAGCAACCAATCGGTGTTGCAATTCTTCCTGTATTTGTTCAAGTTCTCTCTTTAGCAGTTCGGGAACTTCTTCCATCTCTAATATCTTGGCCAGGTCCTGGCATCCCTTAAAAAAATCACCCAGCTGTGAAATGGAAAATTGCGCTCCCTGATAGGCGTTTTTATTTAGCAATTTTTGAAAAAAAGCGCTTAGTACACGTGTAATACCGATAGGTGGTGCAGAAACTGTATCTGCAGATTCGTAAAACTTCTCCAGCATTACCAGTGTTCCGTTCGATATGCTTGCAGGCCAGAGATCAATATGCTGCGATAAGAACTTAACAGCATCCTGCATTTGCTGCAGGCTTTCTGTTTTTGCCGGTGGATGCTGTATATGCTGGCGCAGCACTTCTTTTCCGGCCAGCGTATGCGTGTGATTTATTAATCCAAATACACCTTCCCCTCCGTCAGAGCCAAATATCGAAAGGTCCTTTAATGTGGTTTTGTCATTGTGCATTACCTGTCAAATGAGAGTCTTTGTCCACGCACTCCATCATTTATTCTGCCCTGCTCATACACCACATTTCCGTTTACAAGCGTATAGCACACCGATGCAGGGAAACTATGGCCTTCAAATGGCGACCAGCCGCATTTATAAAACAGATTCTGCTTACTTACGGTCTGGCTTTTGTTCATATCCACCAGCACCAGGTCAGCAAAATATCCTTCTCGTATATAGCCACGTCTGCTTATCTGGAAGCATTGTGCCGGTGCATGGCTCATTTTTTCAACTACTTTTTCCAGGCTAATATCTCCATCTTTCACATATTGCAGCATCAGTGGCAAAGAATGCTGCACCAATGGTACCCCTGATGGTGCTTGCTGGTAGGGCAATTGCTTTTCTTCCCAGGTATGGGGTGCATGGTCGGTAGCTATTATATCCAGGCGATCATCCAGCAGGCCTTCCCATAATGCCTTCTTATTTTCAGGAGCTTTTATTGCGGGATTGCATTTAATCAGGTTACCGAAAGTTGCATAATCATCTGCAGTAAAGTGCAGGTGATGAACACATACTTCTGACGTAATTCGTTTTTCACTAAGTGGCAGCATATTGCTAAACAACTGCAGTTCCTTAGCAGTAGATATGTGCAGTATGTGCAACCTGGTGTTATGTCTCTTAGCCAATTGTACTGCAGCAAAAGAGCTTTCAAAACATGCCTCTACATCGCGAATCAGCGGATGATAAGAAGCATTATCCGCATCAGCATACTTCTCTTTATTTGCCTTTATGATGCGCTCATCTTCGCAATGCGTCGCTATCAGCAATTCCGATTCTGAGAATATCCTATTTAAGGTCAGGTAGTTATCTACAAGCATATTCCCCGTGCTGGAACCCATAAATATTTTCACCCCGCACACATCCCTTTTCCTTTCGTTGGTGCGCAATACTTCATCAGTATTATCATTGGATACGCCCATGAAAAAAGAATAGTTTGCTACTGAGCTGGCTGCTGCAATAGCATACTTCTCTTCCAGTCTTTCCTGGCTTAGTGCGGGTGGATTCGTATTCGGCATTTCCATGAAGGTGGTCACACCTCCCGCTACCGCGGCACGCGCCTCTGTACCTATAGTAGCCTTATGTGTCAGGCCGGGTTCTCTGAAATGCACCTGGTCATCTATCACCCCCGGCAGCAGGTGCAAACCTTCGCCGTTTATTTCACGTACATGCCCGGTCGGAGTTATACTATTTTCTATTTTCTCAATAAAGCCATCTTTTACAAGTACATCTTTATACTGTATTGTACCTTCATTTACTACAGCTGAATTTCTTATTAATATCTGTGACATATAAAATAGATAGCGATAAACGCTATTTTTGCAGCAATTTAGCGCATACCGCTTTAGAAAAGTTATTCTATGCAGAAAAAAGCTATCCTCCTCTCTCTAATTTTAACAGTAATTACCCAAACCCTTATTGCCCAAACAACCTACCTGCCGCTGAACACCGAAGATTATCATGTGCTGGATAGGCTAGAAACACGTAGTGGCAGGCTTTCTGATAGCTTATTCCTTTTTAATAAGCCGGAAATGCGCAGCAGGGCAGTAGACTTCCTGGAGCAGCAGGGTGATAATGCACGATATATTGGCCTTAGCGCTATTGATCGCAGCAATATTTCCCGCATGATATCTGAAAATGGCGAATGGACGCCAGATGAAAACGGTGCTGAAGATTCAAAACATCCCTGGTTCAATACCTTTTATCAAAAACAATTTGATTTTGTTCACGTTCATACCAATAATTTTTTCCTGGTTGTAAACCCGGTTATCAGTGCTGAACTATATCGCGAGCAAAATAATTCAAACCTGCTTTTCTGGAGCGCCCGCGGTGCAGAAGTTCGCGGCTG
>JBQCEX010000312.1:0-2155 GCA_051959855.1 Flavipsychrobacter sp.
GCCAAGCTAATTAATCCAGATATTTGAGTTTTTAACTCCATAAGTCTTTGTTGTCCCATATTCAATTCTTCAGCCTGGCGAATTAAGTACTCTTGATTATGGCAAGGATCAGCCTGGTAGGCGATATATGCCAAACGAAAGCCCATCATTAAGCTTTGATTTTGTTCATTAATAGCATACAGCAAACCAGATATCTTATCTGCGTGCTCTACATTAAGCCGACCTAATGATTTTTTTTGAAATGATAAATCTGCATCAAATTTCGCCTGCATATCTTTTATTGTGAGTGGTAAAACCTTATTGATGTTTTTATGTATATAGCGTATTGTTCCATCGGGACATCTTTGCTTGAATGTTTTTGAAAAAAACCAGTTTATTAACATGTTAATGGTGTATCCTATTAGGGCTTACATAAAAATACAATGACATTTTCTTCTTGCTAACAGGTTAAAAACTTAAATCGTATTTAGTGCAGCAGTTGCAGAGGCATATTTTCTAAATAGTTACAATTCCAAATTTTATTGCGTGAATTACAAGGCCCACTCTACTGTTAATATTTAATTTTCTGAAAAGACTGTCGCGGTAGCCTTCAATGCTTCTTGAGGTTTTACCCATCCGATTTGCAATTTCGCTGTAGCTGAGATCGCTGCATGAGTACTTAAGAACTTCAAGTTCATTGGGCGTGAATCTGGGCAATTTTATTTCTTTATTTTCTACCATCTTGTAATATTTTCGAACCCGTTGCGAGTTGTAGTAATAGCCGTTATTATAGACTGATTCGATGGCATTTTTAAGCTCGCCCGGGCTACAGTTTTTTAATAAATAGCCATTTGCTCCACTCATTATCATTCTGATAATGTACAGTTCATCATCAAAGACAGAAAGTATAAGAGTACTCATATCCGGCCATCGTTTTTTTATCTCGATTAACGTGTCAAAGCCATTCATCACAGGCATGCTTACATCAATCAAGCACAAATCCGGCATTTTTGGGCTTGTTTCAAGTTTGTTAATTAAGTCTTGGCCATTTTCAGCCTCAATATCGACCAGCAAATGCTCACCCTCTGAAATATAATTAATAATTGCTTTTCGCACAAGGGTGTGATCATCTGCGTATGCGATGCTGATAGGTAATAGTGACATAGTATAATATCTTCCTTTAATCCTTTAAAGCAAGCTATTGTCTCATAGAAAATTAAAGAACAGGTAAAAAACTGATGTTTAACAAGAATACACATATATATACTTTGTGTAATTAATATCTTGTTAATTCTATGAAAGTTATTTTGAAAATTAATGATTTTGAATTGCTTTTTATATATGTAGTTGATCTTATCGTTTTTTAACTGTCTTTTACTTCATCCGCTTTAAATATTTAATCCGGTTAGCTTTAAACGAAAATGTTTGACATACTTATGTTCTATTGTGAGAAAATATTATAGTTCAGTTTTTTACCTGTTTTTTCCAGAGATGCATTTTTGAATTTTTACATCACAGGCAATGAACAAATAGCTATACTTCTGCTATTCATTGTTATTGCATATAAATAAAATAAATATAAATATTATGCCAATAAATAAAAATTATATCATTCCTGAGTTGAAGATATAACATGATTGTTGTCTCATTTTTAAATGCCTTGTGAAGTAATAGTAGACATAATTCAGGTAAATCACACCTGTGCTTATCACCTCAATCAAAACGATGACTGTAAACAAATCCTAATGTAATGGCGCCAATAATACATGGAAAAACAGAAAAGAAAGTTGTAGTGCTTCTTAGCGGATGGGAGCCATTGTTATCCTTGCATTATTCATTTATACATGAAGCTAACAAGTATTGTGTTGAAAAAGATATGGATTTATTATTAGTAATGTTTGAGCCTCGTCCAACTGAGCTCAATGGTCAAACAATTGCTCCTAAATTTCATAGTACTGATGCCTGTGTAAGCCTTCTGAAGAGACAGTTTTGTGGTGCAATTTGCGAACTGGTAATGAATAGTAATGATTTGGAGCTAAGCGCTGCTGATCTTTTATTAATTATTCAACAGTATTCTACAATTGCAGAGCTATGGTTACTTGAAGGACAGTTTTGGGAAAACAGGTTTCTGAATACCGCCAGCCAGCTCTGCAGTATAAAGGAAATTCGATTAAAT
>JBQCEX010000313.1:0-3179 GCA_051959855.1 Flavipsychrobacter sp.
TGCACCAGCATGGTAGGCTTCAGGAATGTGAACCTTAGCGGCCATGACCTGTTGATCAGCAGTCTGAGCATTTGTGTGGTTGGCAATCAGCTGGTAGTATCAGGTGCAGGCGCCACCAGCGGTACAGGCTGGGATGCTTCAGCTACCTTTAGCGCACCTATAGGTTTTAACTGCCATGCGGACGGGACAATCTTCCCGGTATTCGACCCTAACAGCGTGCAAACAAATATCAGTGTCAGCTTTGACTGGTGGGTGTACCTGGTAGGCTTTGCTATTGCTGCCATTGCGGGCGTGATATTGGGGCCATTGGTTGGCGTGATACTGAGTATAGTAGTAGCACTGCTGGGCCCTATAGCATCGCTGATAGGCAATGCTATAGCGAGAAATGCGCTCTCCGGCCTATCGCAATCGCTCAACCAATCAATAGCGCAAGGGTACCAGATGGCACCGCCTGCATTACTGCAAGTGCTTGGTGAACTGAGATGCCAGCAGGTGATATTGGATGACTTTGCTATGCAGGGATTCATGAACCCCGGGGGATCGCCCAACGTTTATATATCTGAAGACGACAGCATCATAAACAAGGTAGAAACAGGCACAGGCGGCAGTGGTTTCTTTGGTCAGTATGTAGATTACAACACTGCCACCAGGGCAACCTTTACGGCCAACAGCAGCTTCTTCAAAATGCCTGTGACCGTAAACTGGTACCTGGGAGCAACACATGTAACAGGAAGCGGGACGATGACCCTGAACGGTAAGTCCATTCACTATTCAGTTTCGGGTAATACCTGCAGTATAGAAACAGGCCTTGGCGATGCTGTAACGGGTGTGATAAGAGCTAAATCGGCAGGAGCTGATGGTTATACTAAATTCGATACAGCGTTGATAAACATTACCGGCACCATGCGCGACTACCCTGGTGAAGATGCTTTGCAAGCGATATTGGCCAAAATATCTCATATAGCAGTAGTGCAAGGCTGGCCGTTTAATATAAATAGCCCTGATCCGGCACCTTATTATAGCTATGCGATAGATACCGTAGCTGAGTTTCAGCAAGTAGCTTTGGAAACAGCTGGCATAAGAGGTATTGGCGGTGTAGGTGGATTAGGAGGTATAGCCGGTGGTATTGCAGGAGGCATTCACGAATAGAAAATAAGAATTAAGCTTTCATCCTGAGTTAGTCATTTACAGTGGCTAACTCTTTTATTTTAGTTAGCTTCCTCACTTACTTCTGCCAGCTCGTCGTGTCCTTCCTTAGGTTTGAAGAAAAGCAGGCCTGCCATCATAAACAAGCTAGTTACCACTACCACATAGAATAAAATGCCTACACTAAAATTACCCTTTGTCTGTGCCGCGGGTATGCTATAGAACAGGAGTATCGTTACCAGGCCACGCGGCATGAGGAATAATTCCGGAAAGAGATTGGAACGCAGTATGAAGCGAAGATATAGGTAGCGCACACCTAATAAGATGAGTACAATTGCCGTACCGAGCATCAGGACCTCGTGCTCTGCAAGCAGGCTTAACTGAAATGAATAGCCAAACAGGATAAAAAAGAAGGTACGGATGAGAAAAGAAGTCTCAGCAGTAATTGATTTCATGAGCGATAGGATGCCTTCCATGCGCTCATGCGATGCAAGATTGCGCAGCTTGCCGCGCAGGAATAGTGCACTGTTATTGAGCACAAGACCAAATACAAGCACGATGAGCAAAGAAGGGATGTGTATGAGCTCACCTGCGCTGTACACTAAGGCCAGCATAGCAAAGAGCAGGAAAAACTTAAGGTCAATAGATATTTTAGCAAGTATATAGAGCAGCATGAAAGAGGCCAATACAGATATTAATATAGCGAGCAATGTACTGCCGGCAAACATGCCTATAGAGCTAATGTTGAGCACGCTGTTCATGACCAGGTAATTAAATATCATGATGCCGATGATATCGGAAAAAGAGGACTCGTAGATGATGAACTCCTTTTTATCTTCCGGTAAGTGACTGGTACTGGGTATGACAATGGCACTGCTGATAATGCTCATAGGTACCGCATACACAGCAGCTATACGAATATTCTCACCAAGCCAGTATGTGATAAGCCAGGTAATGGCTGTAACTGAAACAGCAAAAATGACCGTAGCTGATAAAAAAGAATCGCGGATAAGCTTTAGCTTTTTCCTGTTCACGTCCAGGTCCAGGGCAGCTTCCAGGACTATCATGATGAGCCCTATGGCACCCAGTATTTTCACCAGCTTATTTACGTCCTGTTCCACATAGCCGTAATAAGCAGATAAATACTTGATGGCAATGCCAGTACCTATCAGCAGGAGCACGGCAGGTATGTTTGTCTTCCGGCTTATCATATTAAACAGATAGCTGAGAATAACAATACCGCTTAGCAGTATGATGACAGTATGTGTAGGTAAAGCCATAGTAATGAACTTTTCAAGATACTAATATTATACCAGATGAAATTATTGAGGCAAATGCGATGAGAAAGAATTTAACAGGTATCGAAAACATTATCAGGGATGCGGTTATCAATAAGTTAAAAACCACTGCAAAAACATGCATAAAAATTATTATGCTTATATTTGCACTTTATTTACAAAGCTGCGTTCCTACCTCATTATATTATTAGCGTATTAGCCGGCCACATTTTAAAATCTAAATGACATTTAACGAATTGAATCTTGTAGCGCCCATACTGGATGCGCTGCATGCAGAGGGATATACGGAACCCACACCTATACAACAGGAAGCCATACCTATAGTGCTGCAAGGAAAGGACCTGCTGGGCTGTGCCCAGACAGGAACCGGTAAAACGGCAGCATTTGCAGTACCTATATTGCAACTACTGAGCGCAGAACAACATAAAGGCCACAGAAATATAAAAGCGCTGATATTAACACCTACACGTGAGCTTGCGATACAAATAGGTGAAAGCTTTACTACCTATGGTAAAAACCTGGGCCTGAAGCACCTGGTAATATTTGGCGGTGTATCGCAAGGAGCACAGGTACATGCATTGAAGGCCGGCACTGATATACTGATAGCAACACCGGGCAGATTGCTGGACCTTATGGACCAGAAATTCATTAATCTACAGCATCTTGAAATCTTTGTGCTGGATGAAGCAGACCGTATGCTGGACATGGGCTTTATACATGATGTAAAAAAGGTAG
>JBQCEX010000314.1:0-2273 GCA_051959855.1 Flavipsychrobacter sp.
TTAAGTATATGGTCTACTAAAACAGGAAGTTACAACTTTCTCCTAAAAGTTTTTGGGGACATCGTAAATTTATCGCCTAAATAACACTCACATGACAGCCCAGGTAATATACAAAGGTGATCTACGTACGGAAGCGACACATTTGCGCTCAGGCACAACTATAGAAACGGATGCACCTGTAGATAATAAAGGTAAAGGTGAACGTTTTTCTCCGACTGACCTCGTGGCTACGGCATTGGCTACTTGTATAGCCACTACCATGGGCATAGGTGCAGCAACGCACCACGTGAATATAGATGGGCTGGTGTGCGATGTGGAAAAAATAATGGCATCGGACCCAAGGCGTATTGCGGAAATAAAGGTGACACTGACCTTTCCTAAAGATCAGAGCTATGATGATAAGCAAAAGAGCCTGCTGAAACATATAGCAGAAACATGCCCGGTGGCGCGCAGCCTGCATCCTGACCTGAAGCAGACGCTGACATTTATCTGGCCTTAATAATGCTTAAACCTATAGCGCACTGCATGCAGCGTGTAGCGGAACAGTAGCTATTATACAACTGCAATAACGACTGTGACTGGGCTGCATTCTCAGCCTTCCAGCCGTTGTCGTGCCATAGCTCGAGGATATTATTCTTTTCTGCCGGAACGGTTTCGAGCAGTTGCAAAGCATTTTCCTGCTGGCGGTGCAGGCCATGCTTATGAGCATACAGGAACTTGATAGGCGCAACAGTATTGATGATAATATTGTGAATAGAGGCCATGCCGAGATGCTTGTCTGAAGGCTTTTTTTGCGCTTCGTCAAAGGTATAGTGCGTACGCCAGTAATCGCTTGCGCTTACGTCGAGCAAGGGTGCGATGTCTTTTATATCATCGGTCTCGGCAATTTGCGAGAACAGATGTATGGATTTGTGTACCAATGCCGCAAACTGCGCTATGCGCACTGTAGGGAAATTAGCAGGACGCATGCGCAGGAACTTCCATAGATGTGCGGGTATAGGAGTGAACTTGTATTTAGCTTTCAGGAATTGATATTCTTTCCTTAGATGATTGGGATAATCGTCTTCGAAGTCTTTGTCCAGCATGCCAGCCTGGCCGAACAGCAAGGCCTCAATCTGCATTAGATTTTCACGGTGCCTGCCTAAAACGTTCAACGGTATAGAGCGGGCAAGCATTAAAAACGGCGTAGCATTTATCTTAAAGCCAAAGTTTGCTGCCATACGCCAGTACAGCAGATTGCTCCAATCGCCGGC
Organism: Flavipsychrobacter sp.; assembly: GCA_051959855.1. Lineage (GTDB taxonomy): Bacteria > Bacteroidota > Bacteroidia > Chitinophagales > Chitinophagaceae > SZAS-30. Next base: position 1,254 of record JBQCEX010000314.1, read on the forward strand.
AGATGTATCTAATAACTCTTTCCAATCACCCAGCTTCTCTTCCCAGCGCTCGGCTAACAGCCTGCTTAGCCAGCTCTCTTTGGTGATGCTGCGTACGTAGGGAAGCCTGGCGCTACAGGGAATACTTGAGACAGCCGTAGTCAAAAAAGAGTGTTGTGTCAGTATTTCTTCGGGTATATGGGCAGCCAGCTCGAGTGTGGCTATGTTATCATTTACAGAAGGGGCGTCATTACTATATACCACATGGAGCACCAGGTTTTGATAGGCAGCATCATTTTGATGACCGTGCTTTAGCCAATCGCTGGTATTGATGTGCAGTTCTATATTACCTACCAGCAGTGTATCACCAATTCTCACCTTAGCCTCCAGAAAATCCGGGCCGGCATTGCGATTGCGCGTGCCAGGATGTACCACTGTCAGCGCTTCGCCATTCGTAGTGCTCAGGTTGCCGGGCTTGTACAGGCTATGCTGCCATATTACCTGCAGTAAGTCTTCATTCATAGGTATGGTGTATCAGGTACAAAATACTAAAAATATACAGCCATTTGCTGCTGGTATTCTTTAGCAGCCGCTTCTGCCTTCGCTGCAAAATCCTCTCCGCTGCCCTGGTATATAATGCCCCTGGAAACATTGATGAGTATGCCTCCGTCATTGTTCAGCGTATGCTCACAAACGGTAGGCACATCGCCGCCCTGTGCACCAACGCCCGGGATGAGAAAGAAATGATCAGGCAACATTTTGCGCACATGCTGCAGTTGCTCTTTGCGCGTAGCACCTATTACAAACATGATATTTTCCGGTGTGCCCCAGCCTGCTACGGTGCGCAATACTTTTTCATATAGCAATTCATCGCCACACTGCTGCAATTGGAAGTCTGCGCTGCCAGCATTAGAGGTTAAACCTAACACGATGGCCCATTTGTTCTCAAACTTCAGGAATGGTTGAACGCTGTCAGCACCCATGTATGGCGCTACGGTCACGCTATCGTAGGGATAAGTTTCAAAAAATGTGCGCGCATAT
>JBQCEX010000315.1:0-4119 GCA_051959855.1 Flavipsychrobacter sp.
CGTTGTTCCTTATGTGCAATTGTTTGTTCTTCAATTGATAAAAAATAATTATGGCACATTATTTATATTTGAATAGTAATGAATGAAGAAAAGCGCTTAGAAGAGGTTCAGAAATTTTTACAATTAGATTTTGACAGGTATGAACAGTATAAAGCTATAACTGATCTTGCTTCAGAACTGTGTGGAACTCCGATCTCACTCATAACCCTCTTAGATAAAGATGTTAATTGGATAAAGGTAGCTACCGGGGTAGACCTGTTCGCCTCTCCGCGCGAAATATCTTTTTGCCAGTATAGTGTTCAGCAGGAAGATCTGCTCATCATTCAGGATGCATCAAAAGATAAACGTTTTGACGACAACCCGCTTGTGCACAATGAGCCCCGGGTCCGTTTTTATGCAGGTGCACCACTACAGTTAAGCAATGGCTATCGCGTAGGTACTCTTTGCCTTTTTGATGTAGTGCCTAAAGAGCTTAGCGCCGCCCAGCAAAAAACGCTGAAAATGTTATCTACGCAGGTAACCCTCTTGCTGGAACTTGCGCTGAGTCAAAAACAATTACAGGAGCACATCCGTGAAATTGAAGCGAAAAATGAGTCCTTGCGTGCTATTGCGCAAATGCAGTCGCATGAGGTAAGGCAACCGCTCACGATGATCATGGGGCTTGTAAATCTTATTAAGGACGGAGATCATAAAGTGGATGCTGAATGGCTGGGTATGATGCGCGAAGCCACCGACATACTGGATAGCAAGATACAGGCCATCGTCAATGAATCTATGGGCAATAAAGACCTGAAGCTGCTGAAGTATAACAAAATGGTAGAGGAGATAGAGGACTATGCTATACTGCTGCTGGATAAAAATGGCAATATTGAGAACTGGAACAAAGGAGCAGAAAAAATAAAAGGCTATCGTCCTGATGAGATTGTGGGCAAGAACTTCAGATTGTTCTACACCGCTGCAGACCAGGATACTCAATTGCCGGAACGTCTGCTGGAAGAGGCCCGGCAAAATGGGGTGGCAAGGGATGAAGGATGGCGTGTGCGCAAAGATGGCTTTACTTTTTGGGCAAGGGTCATTATTACTGCTATACATGATACAGCGGGTGAAGTAATTGGATTTACAAAAGTTACCCGCGATCTGTCAAGTGTTAAATAGTAATCAGTATTATATACAGTTAATTAATTTGGCGAATAGGCATTTTTGCTAAATTTAGGTATGGTAGAACGCATTTTTGATATTGTTGCACAACGTGGCGCGGAGGGAAAGGACGATGTAATGCTGGCGGCTAAGGAAAAAGGCCAATGGCGCACTTACAGCTGTGGTGAAGTATGGAACACAGCAAGGAAGCTGGCCGGTGGGATAGAAAGCCTGGGCATCGCCAACCAGGTATTGCAGCCGGAGCAACAGGAAAAAATTGCGATCATATCACCCAACAGGCCGGAGTGGATCATTACAGATGTAGCCGTACAGCTGACAGGCGCCGTGCTGACGCCTATTTATCCTACGGTGAGCCCTAACGATTTTGCGTTCATACTGAATGAGGCAGCAGTAAGTATATTATTCATTGCCAACATAGAATTGCATGATCGTTTTAAAGAAGCATTTGCACAGATACCTACGCTAAAGCATATTTATTCCTTCGATCCGGTAGCAGGCATCAGCAGCTGGACTGAACTGATCAATAAGGACCTGCAGCCTGATGAGGCAGTGATACAGCGTATAACGCCGGAAACATTGGCTACCATCATATACACCTCCGGCACCACTGCCGACCCCAAAGGCGTAATGCTGAGCCATAAGAACATAGTAAGCAATGTGCACGATTCCATGCCTGCCTTCACCTTTGCAAAGAAAGGGGAGCGCGCATTAAGTTTCCTGCCGCTTAATCACGTATTTGAGCGCACAGTGAGCTATATATACATTGAGGCAGGTATTGCCATCTACTATGCAGAGAGCATGGACACGATAGGCGACAACCTGAAGGAAGTGAAACCTATGGTATTTACCACAGTGCCCCGCCTGCTGGAGAAGGTGTATGAGCGCATCTTTAATACTGGCCTTACATTGAAAGGCATTAAGCGTGCACTATTCTTCTGGGCGCTGGAATTAGGCAAGCGATATGATAATGTAAATCACGGCAGCCTGTGGTACCGCATACAGCTCAGCATTGCCAACAAGCTGGTGTTCAGCAAATGGCGGGAAGCCCTGGGCGGTAATGTGAAGGCGATAGTAACAGGTTCCGCAGCCTGCCAGGAGCGGCTGATACGCATCTTCACCGCAGCGCGCATTGTTATTATGGAGGGCTATGGCCTTACAGAAACATCGCCTGTTATATCAGTTAATCGTTTTGAGCCGGAGGACAGGCGCGTAGGCACCATAGGCCCGCTGATAGATAATGTGCAGGTAAAGATTGCAGAGGATGGCGAGATACTGTGCAAGGGCAATAACATAATGATGGGCTACTATAAGCATCCGCAGCAAACGGCTGAAGCTATGGAAGGTGGCTGGTTTCACACAGGCGATATAGGCCAGTGGGTAGAGGACCGCTTCCTGAAGATAACCGACCGAAAAAAGGAAATATTCAAAACATCGGGCGGTAAGTATGTTGCACCCCAGGTGATAGAAAACAAAATGAAGGAAAGCACCTTTATAGAGCAAATGATGGTGATAGGCGCAGGCAGAAAGTTTGTGAGCACCCTGATAGTACCTGCATTCAATAATGTGCGCAAAGCACTGAGCGATCAGAACCCCGGCAAAACATTTCCTGATAATAATGCAGAGCTGATAAAGCAGCCCGAGCTGATAGCGCTGATGCAGGGCGTAATGGATAAATACAACCCGCTGTTCAGCCATCCTGAACAGGTAAAGAAATTTGCCCTGCTGCCCCACGAGTGGACCATAGACAGCGGTGAAATGACACCAACACTAAAACTGAAGCGAAAAGTAATAGAACAGAAATACGCTGCCGATATAGAGGGCATGTATGCGGGTTAGTAAAAAAAATATTTTCATGACATAACACATTGTTTTTCTTTCTATTAAAAATTGCAATTAATTATTTACCAGCCCCTGCATTGAAAAACCATTTTTTCTGTGCATAACTTTGCAGCCGCATTCGCCGCACACACGCTCTTTTAGCGGCCATTTAATTTTAACAAAAATGTCATCAAGTACAGTAGAACAACCTGCATCGGGAGCTATTCCTATTTCACCATCTCTTACCATGCCTGCCCCAGAGGAACTGGAACAAAAAAGTCACCCGGTAGGTAAGCGCGTATTTTATTTAAGCATCCAGGCTATTATCAATGCGATCGTTATCGGGCTTATAGCCAAGGTATTAGTTGGCCTGATAACCCTTATTACAAACATTGCATTTTACGGTAAGTTCTCCTTTGCCAGCTCTTCGCCTGCCGGTAATCATCTCGGCTGGATAGTAGTGCTGGTGCCTGTTATTGGTGGTATCATAGTTGGTATTATGGCGCGCTTTGGCTCTGCAGCTATCCGTGGTCATGGTATACCAGAGGCTATGGAACAAGTGTTGACTAATGAAAGTAAAATAAAGCCCATCATAACATTTCTCAAGCCTATATCGGCAGCCATTGCTATAGGTACCGGTGGCCCATTTGGTGCTGAAGGCCCGATCATTGCAACAGGTGGTGCTTTTGGTTCTGTTGCAGGACAGATAATGCGTATTACCGCAAGCGAACGAAAGGTGATGTTAACAGCAGGCGCTACCGCAGGTATGGCGGCCATATTTGGCACTCCGCTGGCTGCCGTAATGCTGGCAATAGAATTATTGTTGTTTGAATTTTCGCCACGTTCAATCATTCCTGTCGCACTTGCTTGTGTAACGGGTGCTGCCATGCATTTTGCTTTATTTGGAAGCGAAGCTGTTTTTGCTATGCCAGATATTCCTGCACCTACAAGCCTTGCTTTGATAACTTATGTGATATGCGGTGTGATACTCGGTGTTGTTGCAGCATTGATCTCCAAAAGTATTTATCTTGTTGAAGATCTATTTGAAAAACTGCCTGTGCATTGGATGTGGTGGCCTGCCCTTGGCGCCATTGCAGTGGGTGTGGTTGGTTATTTTGCGCCGCGTACGTTAGGTGTAGGTTA
>JBQCEX010000316.1:0-11478 GCA_051959855.1 Flavipsychrobacter sp.
CAGATCCTGGTTGAAAAAGCCAATAGTAACATCCTTCGGCTTGTTAATAACACCGGAATCGACCCTATAAGCACCTGTTATCAAACGTAGTAAAGTAGATTTGCCTGCCCCGTTCGGCCCCACAAGGCCTATACGTTCGCCTGTACCAATCTGCCAACTGGCCTCCTCCAAAATAGCTCTCGCACCAAAAGAAAATGTAATATTTTGTAGTGAAATCAACATAAGGCAACAAATTTACGACCCTTTACGTTTAGCATGGGGTGTTCCGTTATTTTTGTAAAAATTTTTTAATTCATGAGGCGTTTACTCTTACTTTTTGGTGCATGTACCCTTATTATTAGTTGTAACAATGCTGGCAACAGCAGTGCAACCAATACTAACGACAGTGTAACTGCTAAACCTACGGTAACCGCCCCTGCCAAGAGTACCCTAAGCGATGCAGGTACACAAAAACTGATGAGCATGCTGGCGGACTACTACGGATTAAAAAATGCAATGTTTGCCGTAAACGCTGGCCAGGTGGACTCCTTCACCAATAAGCTAAGCAACAGTGCCAAAGAAATGAAGGCATTTGCAGAGAAAGACAGCGCAGCTAAAACAATAATACCACATCTTGACACTATGGCTACTGAGCTGCAACAACTGGCAGCAATACAAGATGCTAAATGCCAGAAACAACAATTACCCTTCAGCAAAGTATCTGACCAGCTATTTGCTGTGCTGAAAAAAACTGATGTAAAAAATGCCAATATATACCTGCAGCATTGCCCTATGGCGCTGGAAGAGAAAGGTGCGCACTGGCTGAGCAATGAAGCTGAAATAAAAAATCCCTACTTCCCCAAGACCATGAATGATTGTGGTGACCTGGAAGACTCCCTGAAATAGGCATAAGACATATTGTTTAAAAACTCATCATTAGAAGACAGGCAATGCTTAAAAAAATTTATTACCTGCTATTCATCTTACTGCTTCCTGAAATAGTAATAGCGCAAAAGAAAGTATCACTAAGCGGTTATATTCGCGATGCCGAAAGCGGAGAATCGCTGATAGGAGCTACAGTGTATGTAGTGGAAGCACAACAAGGTGCTACGGCTAACGGATATGGCTTTTACTCCGTATCCGTACCTGCAGGAAAATACACCGTAAAGTTCTCGTATGTGGGCTATGGCACACGTACGGAAACAATGGAGCTGATAGAAAACACCACCTTTAATGCAGAGCTAAATAATACCACTACACTGAAGGAAGTGCAGGTGACCTCTACGCGCAAAGATGAGAACGTGAAGAATACAGAAATGGGAACCGTAACCCTTTCGATGGACAAGATAAAAAAGCTGCCTGTAATATTTGGCGAGACGGACATACTGAAAGCACTGCAACTGCTGCCCGGCGTACAAAGTGCAGGTGAAGCAGACGGCGGCTTTTATGTGCGTGGCGGAGGACCTGACCAGAACCTGGTGCTGCTGGATGAGGCTGTTGTGTATAACACCGGTCACCTATTTGGCTTTTTCTCCATCTTTAACTCTGATGCTATAAAAGACGTAACACTGATAAAAGGCGGCATGCCGGCTAACTATGGTGGCAGGCTATCTTCTGTAATAGATGTGTCGATGAAGGAAGGGAACATGAAGCAATTTCATGCTGAAGGCGGTATAGGGCTTATAGCGTCTCGCCTGACGCTGGAAGGGCCTATAAAGAAGGATAAGGGTTCCTTCATAATATCGGCCAGGCGAACTTATATAGATGTGCTTACCAAACCGTTCGTTACAGGCAGGCTTGCAGGATCGGGATATTATTTCTACGATATAAATGCGAAAGCCAATTACAAACTGGGAGACAAAGACCGTGTGTACCTGAGTGGCTACCTGGGGCTGGACAAGTTTAATTTCAACAGTCCTAACAGTGACTTTCATGCCAATATACCCTGGGGTAACAAAACAGCTACGCTGCGCTGGAACCATCAATTCAGTGATAAGCTTTTTGCCAATACATCCGTTATTTATAATGATTACAATTTTGCGGCTAACTTCAGCCAGAACAACTTCGGGATAAAAATAGCGTCGGGCATAACGGACTATAATGCCAAGACAGACTTTGATTACTACTCCAGTTTCAACCATCACTTTAAGGCAGGTGTAGCTTATACCTATCATACCTTTATACCTAACCAGGTATCGGGGCAGGCTGACACCGTGGTACTAAGGCCCAATAATGCACTTACCAAATACGCACATGAAGTGGGCGCATATGTGATGGATGAATTTGACCCCGTAAAACGTCTACGCGTAAATGTAGGGATAAGATACTCGTGGTTCGGGCAAGTAGGACCATATACCCGGTATGACTATGTAGACGGTGGAACTACCAAAACTGATAGCACCAGCTATGCAGGCGGCAAGCTTGTGAAAGCGTATGGAGGATGGGAGCCACGACTGAACCTGCGCTATACACTTGATGATGCTTCATCTATAAAGGCGAGTATTTCCAAGACTTATCAATATGTGCATTTAGTATCGAACAACGGCAGTACCCTGCCTACTGATGTGTGGGTGCCGAGTACACAGATAGTGCAGCCGGAAGTAGCATGGCAATATTCTGCGGGCTACTTCAGAAACTTCCTGGACAACAAGCTGGAAACATCTGTAGAAGTGTACTATAAGGACATGCACAACCAGATAGAGTATGAAGAAAACTATGTGCCTAATACATTGAAAGATCCTGAACTATCTTATGTATTTGGCAGAGGCTGGTCTTATGGGGCAGAGTTCTTTATCAATAAAACACAAGGAAAATTTACCGGGTGGATAGGCTATACCCTATCATGGACGAACAGGCAATTTCCCGATCTGAATAATGGTGAGATATATCCTGCTAAATATGATCGGCGACATGATGTATCAGTGGTAGGCAGCTATGAGCTGAATAAGAAATGGACACTATCCGGCGTATTTATTTTTGCATCCGGCAATGCCATAACACTGCCTACAGGTTTTTACATTTATGGCGGAAAGGTGCAGGAGGTTTTCAGCAAGATAAATGCCTATCGCCTGCCTGCCTACCATAGACTAGACCTTTCAGCTATATATACACCGCAACATAAGAGGCAGAGAAGATGGCAGGGAAGCTGGGCGTTCTCCATCTACAATGTGTATGACAGGCATAATCCTTATTTCCTTTATGCTGATGCACAGGGCTCATTAAAAGGAGGTACTGATGTAAAAGTTTATGAGGTGAGCATCTTTCCGATTATTCCGAGCATTACTTATAATTTTAAGTTTTAAGCTCATTATATTATAACTATAGGGCACAATTGTGTGCCTTATAGTTATAATAAAACCACTAAGATTATTGACCTTGTTCGCTGCCTTTCTGCCCCAGACTAAACCAGTTGCCTGAGTCATCTTTAAATATCGCCTCAAGCTTATAGAACTCTTGCGTAGGTGGTTTAGTAAATTCTACGCCTTTTGCTTTTAACTCTTCGTATGTAGCATATATATCCTCGCACTCCATTACGGCACCAGTCATAGCGCCTTTCTTTACGAGGGATGCTATCTGCTCTGTTATTTCCTTTCCGTGCATACCCTCCATTATGGGCATAAGCACCAGCTCAAAATCGGGTTGCTCTTTAGGACCAACAGTCAACCATCGAGCATTAGGGCCCATGGGAACGTCTACTCGTACCTCGAATCCTAGCTTATTTACATAGAAGTCAAATGCTGAGGATTGGTCCAGCACATATACGGCTGAATGCGTGATTTTTGATATCATAAGTGTTATTTTTTACAAATATCAAGTAGTAGAGATACATCTACTTATTCAAAATTGCTCAACTTGCAAATGCATGATATGGCAGCCAGGTATGTACCTTTTAGGTAGTGTCTTTTGGCTAGTCTTCAGTAACAGATATTTTTGTTGATAACCAGACGGTGTACTGCCTGTTCGCTTCTTAAAGAGATTTGAAAATGTAGGAACACTATCGAAACCCACCTTATAGCATACTGATTCTATATTTTCATTTTTTTCCAATAGACGTTTAGCATTATCTATACGCACAGTTATCAAGTATTGACGCGGTGTAGCACCATATATTTTTTTAAACAATCGTATGAAATGAAATTTTGAAAAATATGCTTCCTGCGCTATGTTATCTACCTGTATGGGTTGTTCGTAATGTTTATCTATAAACATTTTCGCACATACCACTCTCCGATAGAGATTCATTTTGGGGTACAACTCCGGTTCCATGGTTTACTTTCCTCTAAAGTACGCAATGTATGATACATATGTAAACCTATACATTATATCATCAAAATTTTGAAAGCATGATAAAACTATAGTTTACGGCTTTGTTTTGCATACTATAAATTTTCATTTCTTAAAAGGTGGTTAAGCAGATACAAACAAGCAGTTAAGCAGGCTGTAAAGTTTCTTTAGTGTGTGGTGGCGGTGCATCTTTGTGTCATCAAAAGCAAATGACAGCAATGCGACAGGAACAGTATATAAAGATGAACCAAAAGGCAGAGAAGATCAAAAAGATAGCATTATTCGTTTCGATTTTGTCTTGTTTGCTGCTGGCTGTTATTATGTAACAACGCTCTCTCTTATCCTCTATATGTAACAGAAGAGCCCTATCCAGGGCTCTTATTTTTTATAATAGTATTTAATGAAATTAAGCTTCAAGTTCCAGGTAAACCGGGCAATGGTCTGAATGCTTTATGTGCGGCAGTATAGCGGCATCACGCAATGTTGGTCGTAGCGGCTCAGAGACATTGATGTAATCTATGCGCCAACCTTTGTTGCGCTCGCGGGAAGCTGCACGCAAGCTCCACCAGGAGTACTGATGAGGGTGCGGGTTGAAGCAGCGGAAGGCATCAATATAGCCGTTATCGAAAAACCTGTCCATCCATGCACGCTCTTCAGGCAGGAAGCCTGATGAGTTCTTATTACTCTTGGGGTCGTGAATATCGATAGGTTTATGGCAGATATTATAGTCGCCGCAAATAATAAGCCTTGGACGTGTGGCACGCAGCTCATCCAAGTAAACATAGAATTCGTCAAGCCATTGGTATTTGTAGGATTGACGTTCCTCGCCACTGGTACCACTGGGAAAGTAGGCATTGATAAGCGTCACATCGCCGAAATCGGCACGTATAACGCGACCTTCTGCATCGCTCTGCATGATACCGTTGCCATAAAAAACTGCATCAGGCTGCAGGCGTGTAAAAATGGCTACCCCACTATAGCCTTTTTTTTCGGCAGAGAACCAGAAGGTGTCATAACCGAGTGTGTGGATAGCATTGTAGTCAACATTTTCCTTCAATGCTTTTATCTCCTGCAGGCAAACAATATCTGCAGGATTACTTGCCAACCAGTCGAGGAACCCCTTGTTTATAGCGCTTCTTATACCGTTGACGTTGTAAGAGATTATCTTCATATTTTCTTTGTGCTATCTATTGTAAGCTGTTCGGCCAGGTTGTTAGCCCAGTCGGCCACAGCCTTCACCTCATCTTTAGTAAGAACGGCGTCCTTATGTATCCAAAGATAGCTACTGAGCGGCATCCAGCCTTCATTTACTGACTTAGCAATCTTTGTAAATTTCTTGATCTGCCTTTTCTTGGTATATGTTCCTATTTGTGAGAAGTTCAGCTCATGTTTACCCTCGTGCACATGGTTGGCCAACCACCAGGCTACCGGCTGAATATTATTATACCAGGGATAACGGGTATTATCGCTATGACAATCATAGCAGGCTTTTTCCAAGATGCTCTCCACATTAGCAGGTACGGTATAAACATTGGTAATGTCATTAGGCCCTTTGGCTGTAGCCAGGTTTTTTGCGGGATGGAAGAACTGTATCACTACCAGCAAGATCAACAAAACGATGAGAGAACGCTTTAATATCCTTTTTGCCATAGATCAAAAATGTTGAAAATTTAAAAATATGGATAAAAAAATTACGCCGCAGTATCTGCGGCGTTAATTCTGTTTTAGTTATTTCAAAGTTTCGTCGAGCCACTTGAAGAATTCGTGCTGCCATACCATGGCGTTCTGCGGGTGCAGGACCCAGTGATTCTCATTTGGCAAATACAGCAATTTGCTTTTGATGCCCCTTAGCTGCGCAGCCTGGAAAGCCTCAAGCCCCTGCTCTACCGGCACACGGTAGTCTATACCACCCTGCACTATCATGATCGGAGTGTTCCATTTATCAACAAAATTGCTGGGGTTAAATTTCTCATAGCTTTCAGGCTTTGGATGTTTCCAGTAAGCCCCCCCCATATCCCAGTTGGCAAACCATAGCTCTTCCGTAGTGCCATACCAGCTCTTGAGGTCGAATAGGCCATCATGAGCTATGAAAGTCTTAAAGCGATTGTTGTGTATGCCTGCTAACATGTACACACTATAGCCACCATAACTGGCACCTATACAACCAAGCCTGTCTTTATCAACATAAGGTTCGTTGGCCATGTCATCTATTGCAGAAAGATAGTCGCGGATTGGCTGGCCGCCCCAATCTTTGCTGATATCCTCATTCCATTTTACACCCCAGCCCGGCATACCGCGGCGGTTAGGCGCTACTATTATATAGCCCTGTGCAGCTATCAACTGAAAGTTCCAGCGGAAGCTGTAGAACTGAGAAAGTGCAGATTGCGGACCACCCTGGCAGTATAATAACGTTGGATACTTTTTGTTAGGATCGAAATGTGGTGGATAAATTATCCATACACCCATTTTCTTGCCGTCGGTAGTTATTACTTTACGCAATACTGTTTTGCTCAAAGCAATGTTGTTATATACTTCATCATTTTCATGGGTTAATGCGTGCATACTGCCGTTTGATATATTGACAGCATACAGCTCGGCAGCATGGTTCATATCCGTACGTGTGATCACCAATTCCTTCCCAGACTGGCCACTGATGCCTGCCACATCGAAATCGCCACTGGTTATCTGGCGTACAGCAGGTTTAAATTTATTAGTCAGGCGTTCGCCTGCATTTACTTCAAAAGCCTGGATAGTACCGTGCCATGGAGCATTGAAATATATCCTTGTACCTGTTTTGTCCCATACAAAGCCTTCTACGGTTTCATCCCAATTTTCGGTAAGGTTCATTTTGTACACATCGTTCTTACCTAGATCCATTACATAAATGTCACTTTTATCGGCTTCATAGCCATCGTGCTTCATGCTGGTCCATGCGAGGCGTTTGCCATCAGGACTAAAAGCAGGCTGCGTATCGTAGCCCATCATACCAACCGTAAGGTTAGTTGTGCTTTTAGAGTGCAGATCGTATGAATAGATATCAGTATTAGTGCTTTGTGCATAATCTTTACCAAACTTCTTTTTGCATACATACACTACAGATCTACTATCAGGTGCCCAGATAAGATCTTCAGCACCACCGAATGGCTTTTGCGGACAATCGTATGGTTCACCCTCCATGATATCGGTTGTGTTACCATCCTTAATATGCTTCACAAACACATGCGAGAACTTACCATCTTCCCAGGTATCCCAGTGACGATAGTTGAGATCTGTGTATACCTTAGCTGTAGTATTCTTATATTCCGGATATAAGTCTGTACCCAGCATTGGCTTTATCAGCACATCCTTAGAATACATTACATATTTGCCATCAGGAGATACACGCACATTGTCAGCGTCTTCCATATTATCTGCGATCTTCGTCCAATCCTTGCCGCCATTTGTACTGCAGTACAATGATTTATCATCCGTAGCATACCAGGCTGATTTATCGCGCTGAACAATGGCTTTCCCCTGCGGAGCGGTCCACTCGGCTTTTGTGCCTGTTGCTATGTTCATAACATAGTGCCTGGACATATGCTTCTCGGTCTTCACATCAGTAACCGATACGGTGTAGTAAATACTTTTTTTATCAGGACTCAGATCGCCTGCGCTTACATGCTTCAGACTCCACAAAAGCTCAGGTGTCATGTGATCCTGCGCATGCAGATTAGTAGCTGCACATAACAGGAAGAAAAATAAAGAACGTTTCATGTCAGATATTAAATTGCGAAAGATTAAAAGTATTATTTATTAGGTGGCGGTGCAAACTTGCCGGAAGAGCCTGTTCGCATTTTAGGCTTTGTCTTTGAAACAGGTGGCTGATTAAAGTCGACGATATGCTCCCAACCAGCTTTTAGCTGTATAGGATCGCCATAAGGTATTATTTCTTCCGGCTGTATTTTGCCCAGCAGATCGCCGGTATCCCACTTGCCATTGCCATTTTTGTCAACTATTATGAGCATAGTATAATTACCAGGCTGCAAGTGTATCAGATCTATAAGCGTGTCTGTAATTGGCTTTTGCTGTATTGTATCTGTTTCGTTCTTTACCAGCAGTACGTATTGCCTGCTTAAATATTTAGCTGGTATGCGTACATGCAGTATGCCATAATCTTCGTCACGCTTTGTCCTGAAGGTGTATTTAGACGGCATGGCGTCTGTGCCCGCACTGTCTTTGGCAAATCCTTTCAGCAGGCGCAACGTGTACAGCATGTTTTGCTGCCAGTTACAATTTATCAGAACCTTAGCATTATTGGCTGTATCTAAATGTATATTGGCTATTATAGGTTTTGATACGCCTTCACTGTCATAGCTAAGGGTTATCCTTTCTTTGTTTAGTGTTGTAATATCTTTATTGAAAGTAACGGTTACAGGTTTTATTATTTCCTGGGTGCGCTTACGTGCATCGCTGGTATCGACATTTACTACATATACAAATCCTTCTTTTGCACGTGCAGCTTGTTTTGACCGCAACAATGCGGCATTCTGTGCTGCTACATTCGCTGTATCTTTTTTGCTACGCAGGCTGTCAGTTTCCTTAAATATTTTTAATAATATAGGAGTCTGGGCAGTATCGCCCGGGCGAACGGTAATATTATTAAAACCGATCCATTCATCGCCAGCGTCATATATCAGATTACCGTTTTTATCCTTCAGTGCATATATGCGAAAAACCTTATCAGGCAATCCTTTGAAAGAAAAGCTGCCGTCGCTAGCTGTGGGGGTAACATAGAGCGGCTTTTCGCGAACTACGGCGCTATCGGACTTTTTTGCATCATATAGCTCTACAATAATAGAAGCCGTATCTATCATACCAGTAAAAGCATTCAGTACATTACCATTCAGCTCCAGAGAATCGAAGTAGGCTCCCGTACTAAAGGTATATGTGTAACCGGTAAACGGATTGCCCTCGTGCAGATCGCGAATGGCCTTGCCAAACGAAATGCGGTAAGTAGTATTGTTTTGCAGTAAGGTATCTGCAATCTTTACAGTAACGTGTTTGTTGACATTTGTGACTGTTGGTTGCACAGCTAATATGGGCGAAATCTGCACATCTTTATTGGCATCAGTCAATGTTATATATTCATCAAAGCGCAATACCAGCTTACTGATACGTGCATTCAGCTGTGAGTCAGCAGGTGTAACCGAAACAAGTTTGGGGGGCGTTACATCTTTTTTACCTCCTGTAGGCGGCACGATATTGGCGCAGCCAACACCAAAGAAAATAATGATAACCAGTAAAATACTGCTGAAGCGAAAACCCATTTGCGCCCAAAAATAATATATAAGCAGCAAGGATAATCGTATAAATTGTTTTTAGAACTATCTGCACTTTGAATTTGTTATTAGTCCTAATATTGTAATTAAATAAAAACTACTATGATACTGAGCCTTCTTTTCATGTTAAAATTCTTTTTCATGGCACCAGCAGCACATAATAATGAGGTACCAAAAACAATCTATGACTTTAAAGTAGCAGGACTAACCGGCGGCACAATAGACTTCTCCAAATTCAAAGGGAAGAAAATAATGATTGTGAACACGGCATCGAAGTGTGGTAACACGCCCCAGTACGAGCAACTGGAGGCATTATCAAAGAAATATGCTGGCAAACTAGTGATAGTGGGCTTTCCAGCTAACAATTTTGGCAAGCAGGAACCCGGCAGCAACACTGAAATAGCTGAATTTTGCAAGAAAAATTACGGTGTTACATTTCCTATGGCCGCTAAAATATCTGTAAAAGGCGATGACATGGCCCCTATCTATGAGTGGCTTACAGAGGAAAAGTACAACGGTTATAAGAACAGTGAAGTGACCTGGAACTTTCAGAAATACCTTTTAGATGAACACGGCAAACTAGTAGCTGTATTTGACCCAGGATTGAAACCAGATTCGCCGGAAGTAATAGCAGCAATAGAACAATAATTAAAATAGATCAATAAAAAAAGACCGGACTTACATCCGGTCTTTTTTATTAAATCACTCTCTAAAACTAAAGCTTTTCTTATCGGCGATGTCCGTAACCGCCGCCATAGCCACCACGTGGGCCATAACCACCGCGTCCGTAACCACCACCATGGCCATAACCACCTCTGTAGCCACCTTCCCTGTGGCCATAATAGCCTCTGTAGCGCGGATAAGCATAATAACCGCCGCCATAGTATGGTGCAGGCGCAGGAGCACAATATGCATCACCATAATAAGGTGCCGGAGCATAGCCACCATAATAGCCACCACCTACCACAACAGGAGGCACAGGTACGCCAATACTAACGCCTACACGCGGACCGCACCAATGGCCCCTACCCCAACCCCAGGGATGCGCACTAGCCCGGGTACTTACTCCAACTGTCAATACGGTTACTAGCAATGCTACTGCCAACATCCTGGTTTTCATAATCCTCATTTTTTGTTGTTATTAAATCGTTTAACCGGTGTAATACAATTTACTTGCCAAAATTTGGCCAAAACGCAAGTAGCGCCGAAAAAGGCGCTACTAAATGCTAAATATTTGCTAAACCAATTTCTCATTAAGGATGTGGCGGCATAGGCGGATGCGGTGGCATTGGTGGCCGTGGCGGTGCAGGCGGACGGTGTGGCGGCGGTGGTGGCGGAGCTACAGGTACGTTAACCCTAACCCTGGCATGATATACCCCACCATGATAATAGTGATGATGATACCCATGGTGATAATAATGATGATGATGCCAATGCTGAGCAAATGTTTTATTGCCTATGGCCATAAAGAAAACAAGCATCAACACCGACAATATTTTCGTCTTCATGTTTTTTCTTTTGGTTCACTAAACTATAATATAAATCATACCAACAAAACAGCCGCCTTATAAAAGCGGCTGTTTTGTATAAGCATGATTAAAAAATTATCTCCATTCCCAGTGACCTGGAATCCAATCACCATCCCAGTCCCAGTGACCCGGCATCCATACCCTGTCATAATCATGATAATAATACCTACGATAACCATAATATGGATGGGCATAATGATATCTATAATAATGATGATAGTAATGCGGAGAACCTGCATGTACTACCACACGACCACCAGGAATTGGAGCGCCTACTACAACATGTGCCCGAACATCCTGCGCATTTGCACTAATACCTAAAAAAGAAAAGAGCGCTATTGCAATTGCTGTTATTACCGTTTTCATAT
>JBQCEX010000317.1:0-4103 GCA_051959855.1 Flavipsychrobacter sp.
AAACCCTTCGGCAAAACTTGCCGATATGGGACTTAACGTAGCAGTGGCTCATTGGAACCTGGCTCCGGAAGACCTGGTAAAAAAAACAGTAGAACTGGGACAAGGCGTATTGAACGATACGGGTGCACTGTGCGTAAGCACCGGTAAATTTACCGGCCGCTCTCCTAAAGATAAGTTTACCGTTAAAGACGCTAACACGGAAAACAGTGTTGATTGGGGTGATATAAACATTCCAATAGCGCCTGAAACATTCGACAAACTGTATGACAAAGTTTGTAAATTCCTGGAAGGCAAGGAAGTATGGGTACGTGATTCTTATGCTTGTGCCGATCCTAAATACCGCCTAAATATCCGCGTAATAAATGAAACTCCATGGGCCAACCTGTTTTGTAACGACCTGTTCCTGCGCCCAACTGAACAAGAAATAGCAACTCAAAATCCTGACTGGCTGATACTTCAGGCCCCAAGCTTTATGGCTGACCCTGCTGTAGACGGCACACGCCAGGCTAACTTTACAATAGTAAACTTTACCCGCAAAATAGTTTTGATCGGCGGTTCCTCATACACCGGCGAAATAAAGAAAGGTATTTTTGGCGTACTGAACTACCTGCTGCCACATGAACACGGTGTACTGAGCATGCACTGCTCTGCCAATGAAGGCAAGGATGGCGATGTAGCCCTTTTCTTCGGTCTTAGCGGTACCGGTAAAACAACGTTGAGCGCCGATCCTAACCGCGCATTGATAGGTGATGACGAACACGGCTGGGCTGATGGTTCTGTATTCAACTTTGAGGGCGGTTGCTATGCAAAATGTATAGACCTGAGCGCTGAAAAAGAACCTCAGATCTATAATGCTATCAGGCCAAATGCCATACTGGAGAATATTACTTTCTTCCCCGGCACTAACAAAGTGGATTATGCAAATGCCAGCGTAACTGAAAATACACGTGCTGCATATCCTATCGATTTCATAGCAAACGCTAAGGAACCATCTTATGGTGGCGATCCTAAAAACATATTCTTCCTCACTTGTGATGCTTTTGGTATCCTGCCTCCTATAGCTAAGCTTACCAAGGGCCAGGCTATGTACCACTTCATCAGCGGCTATACTGCAAAGGTTGCCGGTACTGAAGTAGGCGTTACTGAGCCGCAGACTACATTCTCTGCATGTTTTGGTCGTGTGTTCTTACCGCTGCACCCCACTAAGTATGCTGAGTTGCTGGGTAAGAAACTGGAAGAGCACAAGGATGTGAATGTATGGCTGGTAAATACCGGCTGGAGCGGGGGTGCCTATGGTACAGGCCACCGTATGAAGCTGAGCTATACACGCGCCATGATCACCGCTGCTATGAACGGCGAACTGAACAATGTGGAATATGATGCGCACCCTGTATTCGGTGTACTGATGCCTAAATCTTGTCCTGGTGTACCTGCTGAAATATTGGTACCACGCAACACATGGACTGATAAGGAAGCTTACGATAAGAAAGCTAATGAACTAGCTGAACTGTTCATAAAGAACTTCAGCAAGTATACTTCTGAGGCTAACGAAGAGATCATGGCTGCTGCACCTGTAGCTATGGTGAATGCCTAATAAGTAAAATTTAAATATAGCTTAAAGCCCGGCCGAATGGCCGGGCTTTGTTTATTGCCACGGCCAAAGAATAAAATAAAAACTAAGAATAATGCTATTTTTGCGCCACTTTTCTTAATCAAACAAACATGAAGAATACACCATTCACACAGATACACATTGGCCTGGGCGCTAAGATGGCTGAATTTGCCGGTTACAATATGCCTATCTCTTATTCGGGCATTAACGAAGAACACCATACCGTGCGCCAGAATGCTGGCGTATTTGATGTGAGTCACATGGGTGAATTCATGCTAAAGGGACCAAAGGCTCTTGACCTGATACAACGCGTAACCAGCAATGATGCCAGCAAGCTGACTGAAGGTAAAGCGCAATACAGCTGCCTGCCTAATGATGAAGGCGGCATAGTGGACGACCTGATCGTGTACTGCATAGAGCCCAACAACGTGTATATGCTGGTGGTAAATGCTTCGAACATAGAGAAAGACTGGAACTGGATAAGCAAGCACAATACCGAAGGTGTGGAGATGCATAATATAAGCGATAAAACTGCGCTCCTTGCAGTACAGGGTCCAAAGGCTACAGAGTACATGCAGCAGCTTACGGATATGGACATCACCAACCTGAAGTACTACACTTTCGCCAAAGGCAAGTTTGCTGGTATTGATAATGTAATAGTAAGCGCTACAGGTTATACAGGTGCCGGCGGTGTAGAGATATACTTTGAAGATAAAGATGGCAATGCAGAAAAGATATGGAATGAAATATTTCGCGTAGGCGGCCCTAACGGTATGAAGCCAATAGGCCTTGCTGCCCGTGATACGCTGCGCCTGGAAAAAGGATATTGCCTGTATGGCAACGATATAGATGATACCACTTCACCATTGGAGGCAGGCCTGGGCTGGATCACTAAATTCACTAAAGACTTTACGGCTCGCCGAATATTGGAAAAACAAAAAGCAGAGGGCGTAACGCGTAAACTGGTAGGCTTCGAAATGGTAGATAAAGGCATTCCCCGCCACCACTACAAAATTCAGAATGCTGAAGGACAGGAAATAGGTTATGTAACAAGCGGCACACAGGCGCCAAGCCTGGGTAAGGCAATAGGCATGGGCTACGTAGCAATAGACCACGCGGCAGAAGGTAGCGAAATATTTATAATGATACGTGACAAAGCTGTAAAGGCGCAGGTAGTGAAGTTGCCGTTTGCGTAGAACAACATTTTAATTATTGTTCAAAGAGCCATCAATTGATGGCTCTTTTCTTTTAGTCCAGGTAAATATTTTGGAGGAATTGCTGAAAAAGCCTATTCCAATTTTTTGTCAATAATATAAAGATTGGGATAAGTTCGTAAATATGCAGGCAATGGGCTTCCATCGTTCGGTGGAAATACCGCAAGACGCAAGCCTTTTTGCTTTATTTCTTCTATTTGGTATTCAGGGAGATTATCATAGGCAGTAATATCTTTATTAAAAAACATGACAGTCTCAGCATCACCCATTGAGGCTAAATTCATTACCACCTTTGTATCAGGCGGTATATAGCTTCTTATTTTTCTATAAATTTCCGTATTATAAGTTTGGCGGGCTACATTATTGATCTCCGTATTTTTCTTATCATGTTCGGCCGTTATATCCGGTAAATCAAATAACACAAGTGCGCATACTATTGTTATGGGTATATAAGTATATTTCAATATCCTTGTCTTCTCAATAATCTTGCAAATGACAATGGATATATACATATAACCTATTGGTACCACAACCATGAAATAAGAATAAACTTTTGTTTTAGCTATGAATGAAAAGAAGCAATAAACTACTATGAAATAAACGGTCAATGCAAAAATCTGCTTGTTCCTATATTTCTGAATAAATGGGATCATTAAAAGACCCGCCAATACAAAGACCCAAATGTATTTACCAAAGTAGGTACTAAAAAAATCATAGTAATACCAAATAGTCCCGCTATGGCTTTCTATAACCTCCCAAATATGCCTGGAGTTAAAGGCAAATTCATACTTTGCTTCTGCCGGGAACGCATGGAAAATATATAACTGCCAAGGCAGAAAAACGATTGTGCAAACAGCTAAACTAATTAGAAGATGCACTATTTCTTTTCTGCTTTCTCTTTGTTTTATTGCAAGCAGAATATTTAATCCCCAGCCGCCAAATACCAACAATCCGGTAAGCCATTTATTCAAAACTGCGCAACCAGAAAGAAGTCCGATCAAAATAGCCCACCAAATACCTTTTTTACGCGTATATTCCATATATGCCCAAATACTTGCCAGTACATAAAAGTCAAAAGCAACGTCATTTTGGTCCATACCATAATAGCCGGACAACAGCTCAAGGTGATAGTAGGAAAAGCACATGAGTATGGCCGACATAAATGCTACTCTTGTATTACCAGTTGCAATGCACACAATTCTGTATAACATTGGAACCATCAAGGTCCCCATTAATACTGCAGGATAACGAATAGCAAATGGCGATACGCCAAATAT
>JBQCEX010000318.1:0-11550 GCA_051959855.1 Flavipsychrobacter sp.
CAGAACGGTATTTAACGTTGCACCAGACGAAATACAAAGCATTAAGATCGTTTACCCACATGAGCCTATTAATTCCTTTGTATTGACGCAGCAAGGCAATAAGGTGAGCGTAGCGGCAGACTCAAGCCTGATACGCAGTAATGCATTTAATGAACGAAGGGCGCGGGTATATCTGAAGTTTTTCCAGGACGTGAACAGCGAAGGCTATATGAATGGACTTGTAGAACTTGACAGCTCACTAAAGACCGTACCTGAAAGATGTGAAATAGTGGTGACAGATAAAAAAGGCAAAGTGCAGAAAGCCGACATCTACTGGATGCATGCTACCCGTAGAAGCAAGAACCTGCTGACCAGTGACAGAAATACCGCTGACACGCTGGACCCTGACCACTTTTATGCCATCATCAATAACAATCGAGATACAGTATTGATACAGAACTACACATTCGAAAAGATATTCAGAAACGCATACGAGTTTTATCAACCCGACCAGACAGGTCCGGGGCCGGAAGAAAAACACCCGATGAAGGCGCCTCAACCAATAGAGAGCCCGATGATAAGAAAAAAATAGTCCTGTTTGGCAGGACTATTTTTTTATCTGTTTATTGGCAATCTTATTATTCATTTGTGACTTAATTTGCTAAGTAAATCGTTATCTAATAGTGGCAACTGCACAACAAGGTATAACAATAGAGCAACTGCTGGCATGGAGCCATGGGCAATGGCTCACCTTTTCGAATGAAACACCAATAGAAGAATTGGTGACAGACAGCCGGAAAATAAATAACCCCAAACATTCTCTTTTTATAGCACTGAAAACTCATTTAAGAGACGGTCATGTTTTTGTGAAAGACGCTTACGAAAAAGGTGTACGCAACTTCATGGTATCTGAAGATGTCGATACATCGTCCTTCGCTGTGGCAAACTTTATAAAAGTAAAAGATACGCTAGACGGGCTGCAACAAATAGCCATAAATGTGCGCAAGCAATATAACATACCTGTAATAGGCATAACAGGCAGCAATGGCAAAACAATAGTGAAGGAATGGCTTTATCAATTATTGAGCAATGAATACAATATAGTACGCAGCCCTAAGAGCTACAACTCGCAGGTAGGAGTACCACTGTCAGTGTGGTTGCTTAATGCACAGGCAGAACTTGCCATTTTTGAAGCAGGCGTATCGCAACCGGGAGAAATGGAAAGACTGGAACGGATGATAAGTCCGACCATAGGTATTTTTACCAATATAGGCGAGGCGCATAGTGAAGGCTTCCTGAACATGCGGCAAAAAACAAATGAAAAACTACTACTGTTCCGTCACGCCAAACAACTGATTTACTGTCGCGATTATCCTGTATTGCATGAGTGTGTCGTTCAGTATATAAACCAAATAAAGAATCACTCAAGTGAACAGCCTATAAATCTTTTTACCTGGTCGCAGAAACATGAGGCTGACTTAAGGGTAAACAAGCTGGAAAAAGAGCATACCGGAACTATTATTCATGCGTTGTATAAAGGGAATAATATTAGCATTACTATTCCCTTTACAGATCCGGCGTCAATAGAAAATGCTATACACTGCTGGAGCCTAATGATACTGATGAATAAGGATGAGCAGTATATACAGGACCAGATGCTGCTACTACAGCCCGTATCTATGAGGCTGGAACTGCGGCAGGGCATTAACGACTGCACGGTAATTAACGACACCTATAATTCAGATCTGACATCGTTGCAAATAGCTCTTGATTTCCTGGACCAGCAAAGGCAACATAATCATCACACAGTAATACTGTCAGACCTTTTGCAAATAGGAATTCCAGATAATGAACTTTATGAGGAGGTTGCCAATTCTGTAAGCCGAAGAAATATACAACGCTTTATAGGTATAGGGCCGGCACTGTACCGAAACAAGGCCGCCTTTAGAAAACATAAAAAATTACGCAGCATATTTTTTAAGTCAACAGAAGATTTCCTAAAGAATTTTTATCTGCTGACATTTGAGAATGAAGCCATACTGCTGAAGGGAGCACGCATTTTTACCTTTGAAAAAATAGGTACGCTGCTGGAGCAAAAAATACACCAGACGGTATTATCAATTAACCTCTCTTCACTTACCCATAACCTGAATGTATTCAGGTCTCACCTTAATACGGGAGTAAAGACGATGGCGATGGTAAAAGCATCTGCCTATGGAAGCGGCAGCTCGGAAATTGCACAGGCATTACAGTTCTCTGGTGTTGACTATTTAACAGTAGCATATACCGACGAAGGGATTGCATTGCGAAAGGCAGGTATTACGATGCCTATAATGGTGATGAGCCCTGATGACACTTCGTTTGACAGAATGATATCGTGGAAGCTGGAGCCTGAGATATTTAATACCCGCTCGCTGGAAACTTTTCTGCATATAGCTCAAACGTTGAACGTTAAGAATTACCCGATCCATATAAAATTAGATACCGGAATGCACCGGCTTGGCTTTATGCCGGGGGAAATAAATGAGCTGAAAGGACGTTTATCGAACAACCAATATTTGCAAGTGGCAAGTATATTCAGTCATCTTGCAGCGAGTGACGACCCTGAAAAAGATGATTTCACCAGGCAGCAAGGTGAGATATTTGAGCTAATGAGCAATGAACTAATAGAAGCCTTGTCCTACAAGCCACTCAGACATTTATGCAACTCAGCAGCTATTGTGCGACATCCGTCATTGCAATATGATATGGTGCGCATAGGATTGGGGCTATATGGCATAGATGGTAGCAATCAGTTGAAAGATCAGCTAAAGCAAATAGGCAGCTTAAAAACAACGATAGCACAGATAAAGACAATACCGCCCCATGAAACCATTGGCTATGGCCGTATGGCAGTGGCTGAGAAAACTATGCATATAGCTACAATATGCATAGGCTATGCAGACGGATATTCCCGCAGGCTAAGCAATGGGAAAGCATATGTATTAATACATGGGAAGGAAGCCAAAATAGTGGGCATTATAGCGATGGATATGTGCATGGTAGATGTTACTGATATACCTGAAGCGCAAGAAGGTGATGAGGTAATAGTATTCAGCCCCGAGCTACCGCTAGAGCAAATAGCCATATGGGCAGATACTATTCCTTATGAAGTAATGACCGGTATTTCCCAGCGGGTAAAGCGCGTTTATGTAAATGAAGAGTAAACAAAAAGAGCGGGTAGCCGCTCTTTTTGTTTAATAATGTTGATTAAATATTTATTCTAAAAATCGGTACCTATAGACACATACCAAATTGGCTTTCTGGCGCCATCTACATTCCATGCGGCATCCACCTTCAGGAAGTAGCCGAGTAATAAAGTACGTAAGCCTAAACCATAGCCACAAGCAATTCCACCGCTATTAGGAGCACTTAAATTAAGATTTACCATTCCCGGGTTAGGTGTACCCGGTGTTGGATAAAGATAATTGCCTGCACCATTATCCTGTGTAGGCAAAATACCATTCCATGCAGAACCGGCATCAAGGAACGCCACTGCCTGGAGGTTCTTCAGTATGGAAGATTGAATTGGACGCTTCATAAAGGTCGTAAGGATAGGCAAGCGAAATTCTGTGTTAATGAGCGCATAGGTGTTACCGTTCCTCGCGTTCTGGTTATAGCCGCGAAGATTAGTAGCTAATGACTGGAAGGAATAAGGACCACCATTAATAGGCACATAATCGTCGTATTTGGCACCTATCCAATTATCTACGCCCCCAAGGTAGAACACTACTTTACTATTGCCATCAGAATGCTCTGCTGCGAAGCGGGTAGCCCAAATAAAATTCTTATATATCTTGTGATAGTAACGAATATCTGTTCCCAGGTTATAGCAATTCCGGTTACCATTATTCAATTCATACAAATACTCGCCATAGAACTTGTACCTAAAGCCATACCTGATATTCAGGAAAGGGCTTGTAGTATTATCAAATACATATTCCAATCTACTTAGCGACCAGTATTGTTTATTGTTTGGTACATCATAAAGCAAGCTCAATGTGTCAATAGCTTTCAGTCTCATTACATCCTCGCGCAAAGCAGTGCGGAATTTAATACTCCTGTTATGATCAAGCGGGTAACTGGCACCTGCCTGCACCATGTTAGTAATAGCCTTGCCCAACTGGTCTTTTTGCAGCACAGGCTGGCCGGCGTTGTCTACATAAGTTATCAGGTAATTGAAATAGCTTTCCGTACGTAAGTATAAAAAACTCCAGTCTATACGGTGTTCAAAATTTTCATATTGCAAGAAGTAAGTGGTACCAGCGAAATTTACCGGTAGCTGAAAACCACCGGTGAAACGATGATTTTCCATTAGGTCATTAAGGCTTAATGTAATCAAACCACCTAGTGAAGGATTAGTATATGCACCACCATTGTTGTTAAAAGACTGATATTGATTGAAAAGGATGCTGTTGTCAACTCTCACCGTAAAAAAGTCGGGCTTGAAACTGAGCCTATATGGAGCAGCACGCATTTTCATGTAGCTGCTATCATTTATTTCTGTAAGTACTGTACTATCAAGTTCCGGTGTTTTCACTTCAATAATGGCAGGGGCATTAGCAGGAGCATTATGTGTCGTATTTTGAGCAGTATCTATAAACTCGCTTTGGAAAGCATTGCCCCCTTTCACCAATGGTTCATTACTTGTAGTATTATCAGTGGTAGTTGCATTTCTATTGTGTCTTTTTGAATGGCGTTGATGCTGCTGTTGGTATTGCTGCTGAAATAAACTTTCATTGGCGGCTGCCTTAGTTGAATCTTCTTTTTTTACAGTCATTAAAGTAATAGGCTGCAGATTTACAGGAACTGCATTAGGCTGTGGTATATTGAGCTTGTTATAATAAACGATGTATTTATTGCCTACCTGTACTACTGTGGCTGCCTGATTACTGGCCGGATTATATTGATGACTTATGATATTAGAAGGATAATTGGTAACCGGAACTGCGTAGGCCGAATCATGATTGCTTCGATCTCTTGCAAACAATACCACATATTCGTTCCTAATTCCATTAGCATCATACAGGTATGCAAAGTTTTCACTGCCATATTGTATCGGTTGAGAAACATTGCCACTGCTAACGTGAGAACATTGCAGTAACTCAGAGCGTCTTGTCTTCGTGTCGTAGAAGAATACATTCATAGGTCCCGTAGGCAATTCATTTACCTGAATGGGTACATTTAAATTCGGTTGAGGTCTGTTTGATAAAAATAAAATACCGCGACGGGTGCCGCCACTTACAAACCATGGCTGTAAGTCATCCCATGGGTCATTGGTAATGTTGGTCATTCTCGAGCCTCGTATCCTGAATTCGTATAGATCTGTTTGACTTTTCTTTATGGCTGAGAATACAATGTTGTCATCATCTTCCATAAATGTTAATCCCAGGACACGATCGAACCGATTGGGTGGTATTATATAGTTTTCAACTCGCGCTTTAAAAGAGTTATATATACGCAGCCTTGTTTGTGTTCCTTTTTTGTACAGTATAGCTAATTTGTAGCCATTGTTCGACCAGGCAAGCAAAGGATAATTGGGGTCAGGCGCTTCATTGTAATCTTTCATACCACCTTCCAATATGGGCGCTGATAACTTTTCGTTCTGAGTGTGCTGTATGAATACTTTATATTCACCGTCCTTCCAGGTAACATAGGCAACATCTTCTCCTCGTGGCGATACCCTAATGTTTCTTATAATGGTATTGTCATTTGGAACATCTATTGTTAGCAGATTTTTATTGGTGTCTGGCACATTTGCTTTTTGGGCGTCTGCAGCATAAATGACCTTATAAAAGGCAATGCAGGAATCATATACCTGCGTAACCTTCAACCCTAATATCTTCTTTGTGCCTTGATTCAGGCTATTTTTTTCCTGCATGGCATATAGCAACCTTTTGATGTAGCTTCTGCCATAGTGCTCATCCATAAAGCGCCAAAAAGCTTTACCTGCTAATTCCGGCTGTTCTTCTGACAAGTCAAAAAAACCTTTTGTGGGCTTATCATCAAGTAGATTCTTCCAGTCACTATTTGTTTTTGTATCCCATCCATCCACCACATAAGCAATAAACCCCTCAGTAGTCCATAACGGCAGATTCATTGATACCGAGTTCTTTACCATCTGCCTTAGGTTTTCACCAAACATCATTCGCTGCATTACAGTTTGGGCTATACCTGCACGTATCTGCCTGCGCAGGTCCACGTGCTCGCCTGTAAAGTAAACTACTAACTTATCTCCCACCAGATTCAAGCTGCCGGTATGTCCGGCGTCCTGTATCTGACCATCGTACTGCAGACCGATATTTGTTTGCTTGTATTCGTCGTAATTATTGTACAGAATTATATTAAAGCGTTTCGGGAATTGCCCACCCAGTTCCTTTTCTAATGCGCTAATATCATTTTCCGCTTCTTCTGAAACATAGCGGGCTAATTGCCTGCCAGCAGCGTCGTAGTGATATATTCTGAAATGTTTGGTATCAAAATACTTCCAGCCAAACTTTCTATATTGTATCCTGTTCTGACCAAAGGTTTCAAGGTAAGTTTGAGCATTCACAGCGACGTTCTCACCTGCACACATCAAAACTGTAGCGGCGCTAAAGATCAGGATTTTATACCTATGTATGAAATTCATATCCAGCTTAAAAATTTAAAACTTATCCGTTCGTAAATGTCTGTGCGCGCCTATTAAATTTTACACTTTATGTTTGCATTCCTAAATTAATGAAAATTCCAATTATATGCTACATATCAAAGCTTTTGTTTTTAATGCCTTCCAGGAAAATACCTATGTTCTTTTTAATGAACAAAAGCAATGCTGGATCATTGACCCGGGCATGTATGGTGAACGCGAAATAGACGTCTTCATTCAATATATTGAGGATAACAAATTGCAACCACAGGCCATTATCAATACTCATGGCCATATTGATCATATTTTCGGTGTTAAAGCACTGCAAGGCAAATACAAGATCCCCTTCATTATTCATGAGCAAGAAACCCCAATTTTGAACAATGCGGTAGGTTCAGCTATGCTATTTGGCTTCCAGGCTAGTGAAAATCCTAAAGCGGATGAATATTTAAAAGATGGAACGGTTATTTTTCTTGGCAAAGACCAACTGGACGTACGCTTTACACCGGGACATTCTCCGGGCAGTGTTTCGTTTTACTACGTACCAGGCAATTGGGTCTTAGCAGGGGATGCTTTATTTGCCGGCAGCATAGGGCGCACAGACTTACCAGGTGGCAATCATGAAATACTGTTAAGTAGTATTCGTGAACAGCTATTTACCCTACCTGAAAGTACAATAGTGTATTCAGGGCACGGGCCTACGACAACAATAGGTAATGAGCTAAAGTATAACCCATTCTTTCAATAGAATACAGCAGATATTATTTATGAACTACTAATTTGTGCCCCTGTAGTATAGGCACTACGGGATGTAAATTGGGTGTTGTACAGTATGCAAGGTCGCTTTGCAGACCATATTTTGACAACCTGATGTAATGAGCACTATCTTTAAGGAACTCTGTGAAGTTATTCCCACCAGAGCGCTCGAAAAGATAATTTGCAGCTCTGGCGCTGTCGCAGTTAATGTCAAAATGCTCTTTTACTTTGTTGGTGACAGCGCCCGCAAAGAGCGTATCCTCAAGATTAAATCTATCCTTCCATGCAGCGCAACCCAACAATACGTTTCTCTTTTGTTGCATCAAAAAATCACATACAGCATCCAAATTTAGGAAGGAACCTGTGATAATGCTATGTGCATCCTTAACCATGTGCAACAAGCGGGTGCCATTTGTAGTGGTAAGCACTAAAGTCTTCCCATCTACAAATGAACGAGGATATTCAGATGGGGAATTGCCATATTCCAGCCCTTCAGCAACTTTACCATCACGCTCACCAGCTGTAATACTATTATGTGTTTTTTGGCCAATTTCTATACATTCAGATACCGACGCAACAGGGATAACGCATTCAGCACCATTATGTAATGCAGCAGCGATGGTAGAAGTAGCGCGAAAAACATCAATTATAACAACAACAGTATCCGTTGTATTGTAGAGGTGCAATAACGCCGGGGACAAACATACTTCCAGCCTTGGCAATTCATTGGTCATGTAATATGGATAACTGGGCTGCAATATAGCTCAGCAAATGCTAAAGGAAAAGACTGTACAGATATATACTTTAACCCAAACTATAAAAATAAAAGCCCCGAGTAATACCGGGGCTTTGAATATTTTGAGGAATTACGATTAGTAAACCCACATATCATGTTCTTTATCGAAGATCTTCTCACCAGCACGTTGTCCTTCATATAGAGACTCCATGTTGTTGTAACCAGCCTGGCTGAAAGTTTCGTCGAATGGATTGCTTACTTTAATGATGCGACTAGAGAACATCCTGTCTTCAAAGAAGTCATCCCATGTCATACGAGCAACGTCATTCTCTGGATTGAAAACTTCGTATTGAGCAAATACTTCACGAGCTTCAGGATAAGATACCCAAAACATAGCCTGAGAAGCACGGAAGCTACCATCTTCGTTGTATTTATCCTGTAATGGAGCCAGACCAACGATTCTTACTACCATCTTACCCAGGTTACGATCAAAGATCCAATCTTCCTTCAACCTGTATTTTGTAACAGATTCAGGGTTAAATTCCTTTCTTGTGATACGCATTTCCATTGCGCCGGTTTCAGCATTCTGTACCATCAGGGTATCAGGCTTACCGATCAACATGTCAAGGATCTGATCTTTAGTCAAGGCACTTGTAAAGCGGTCGTCCATGTTAGAGTATGCTTTGATCTTGCCTTTTTTAATAGCATCAATCAGAATTTCTATGAAATAACCACCACCGGTATTTTCATCACCAGGATAACGGAAACCAACATTCTGTTTTTCACGTGTATCAATTTCACGCCAAACGCGCTTCTTCCACATTACATCGTTTTCACGTACAGGCTGCCATGGCAGTACTGTGTAGATATGTGGCACCTTATCGATAACGCCATCTTTAATAAGTGATGGCTGCCAATCTGCCTTTACTACACCACCATTAGGGTTAGACTGCGTCTGAGCCTGATCCATAATAGTAGGATTGCCTTGCGCAAAGCCTATGCTGCTACTAAATAAAGCCGCTGCAAAAACTGTAAGTCTGTATGATTTCAGGATATTCATAATCCTCATGTTGATTTGCAAATTAAAATTAACTGTTTTTATTAAAAATTACACTCTTACGGACAAATACTTAATGTTATTGAGTTCAGAGGACGAGTTCTGCCATCCGGACCTTTAGCCTTTATATCTTCAATAAATATTTTGTCACCTGGTTTCGCTCTGCTCATTGCTTTAACAACTTCAGCATTATTGCTGAATACAGCACCGTTTACTGTTAATGGGCCTATCAGCTCAGCATGCTTAGGCAGCATACTGAAGGAGAATGAAGTAACGACAAAACGGGCGTCAAATTCAAAGTTCTTCAGGTTAGCAATTACACCACTTTGTACTTTGAATACGTTACTTGGTAAGCAGCCGCTGTTTTTGCCGCCGATCTGAGCTTCAGGATCAGGTATAAATTTAACACGAATCTTCATAGCACCCACCTGTTTTGCGCCACCGCCAGCAGACTTGTCTTTAGCCATGATGCCTGCAGTGATTTCTCCAGGTGTACTCACCATAATATTATACTTACCTTTTTCAGTACCTGCAGTGATGTTAGCACCAGGGATATTTAAGTAAACATCTTCCAGAGAATAACCTGCTGCACTTACTGTTACCGGGTTAGGAACACCAATATAGAACACGTTCATCTTATCCAGCTGCATTGAAGCACCTGTTGAACCAACCATATAAGTGAATTCAAATGGTTCAGATTTGGTACCGCCAGGAGTAACCAGACTTACGGTACCACGTACTGTCTTTAAACCAATGCCATGAGCTTGAGTTTCCCAGTAAGCCACACCGTCTTCAACTTTAGTAACGTGACCTTCAGATGCGCTTACAGTTGGATTCAAGTTTTTATTATAAGCGGCCATCAGAATGCTACCTTCAATTTTCTGACCTTCAAGAGCATAAGTCGTAGTAGGAACAGCTACAGCTTTTAGGTTATCAAATTTGATTTCAGTCTGGTGTGCTTCATCAAATATTTTATTTACAATTAATGCCTCAGAGTTACGCACGTCATTCTCAAATTTAGAGAATAATGTTACGGCAGCCATCGTAGGCATATTGTGGAAGTACATTACCTTCCAATCGGCGGTAGGATTGTTGTCAGATTTTTGAGGTTCTTCAACTTTTAAAGGCATTTGAGGCGCTATAAGTTTCGCATCTTCCGGACTTAAGAATGATAACAAGCGATTACGCACAGCCTGTATTTTAGCTTTCAGAGTATCCCCGCCTTTTCTTTCAACAAGAAGTAATGTAGTAGCATCAATATTATCTTCTCTTTTGATTTCGCCCTTATCATCTTTACCACCTGATTCCTCAATAATTCTATCATTCCACTGCTTCAAATATGCTATCATTGAGTCTGCAGCAGCTTTCGCAGCATCTGCCTTCAGTTTGAAGGGATGCACCTTATCATACTGGCCCGGAGCCTTTTCATTCGTGGAGATCTGATCGTACAGTACTGCATTTTTGTCCTCAATAGATTTATTGGACTTAGCAATACTTTCGTTGATCACCTTGAACGCATGCAGGATCTCATTAGATACGTTTAGGGCCAGCAACGCCGTCAACACTAAGTACATTAGGTTGATCATTATTTGCCGCGGCTCTTTAGGTATAGACATTCTTTTACTATTTCAAATTATTAAAATAATTATTTCCGATAGGTTAATACCGATCTAACTTCTATAGTGATTAGCGTCCCTGCATTGCAGACAGCATATTGCCGTATATCTGGTTCAGCGTGCTGAGGTTCTTAGCTAACTGACCGATCTGATCTTTAGCTGCCTTAGCATCTTCTGCACTGGTAGCCATTGCATCAGAAGCATTCACCAGGTTGCTGTAGAACTTGTTCATTGCCTTCAGATGATTGTTGGCATCAGACAGTTCCACTTCATATATCTGGTTTAAAGTGCCTAAGTTTCTAGAAAGTACTACTACTTGTTCATGGAACTTGGTAGTATCTTCCGCAGCATTATTGAAAGAAGCCATTGTCTGCGTAGCACCAACAAAAGTTGATTTCATCTGAGATAAAGCATCAGCAGCTTCACGTGCACTTTGAGAATATGCACTAGTAGCAGAGGTAACTTCGCTCATTTCCTTTATTTGATCTACTGTCTGGCCAAAACGCTGGAAGCTTTCATTCAGCTTGCGCAGGTTAGCAGGATTGATGTTTGCATCTTCAAGCATCTGATCCAGAGATTTAGTAGATGAAACTTTAGGACCGTCGAATGCTATACCCTTACGGTAAGCTTCAACATGTGGATTTTCATCCAGGTTTGGATAAAAACGTTCCCAATAATAATCTTTATGAGGTGGCAGTAAGCCGAGCATAGCGAAGATGATAGCTTCAGTGATCATACC
>JBQCEX010000319.1:0-4099 GCA_051959855.1 Flavipsychrobacter sp.
ACACAGAGAATTAGTTCAATAACACCACTTCTATTTCTGAGCAGAAATTTCAAGAATTAAAGTTTGAAATCAACAGTAAAATACTACTTAATGCGGAGAAATTAGTAGATTTTTGTGGTGCAATTAAAGTTTTTGCAAGAGCTTTTATAAGCCCTCCTGAAAATGAGATTGACCGTTCCTTCACTTATAATAAAATTGTTGTTCTTCCAATTGCTGTTATTGCTAACAGCACCAACAACCTTTGCTCAACAGGAGCAACGATACTATAGATTTCAGTATCATAAGTACAAATGGCTGGCTTTTCATACCAAAGCATTTCATGTCTACTTCACTACAGGTTCAGATAGTCTGGCTTCCTTTGTGACAAGAGAAGCACCGAAAGCAATAGAGCATGTAAAGAAGGAGATGCTGAGCAATGATATAAAAGAGCCTAACATAATTATCTATCCCTCGACAGACCAGGTGTATGAGTCAAATATTGGCAGCTATGAGCCGGAGCAATACACCTTGCCCACCTTTGTCTATAAAGGCAGCCGAGTATTGCTTGCTTATAAAGGCAGCTACGATGATCTTAAGTGCCAACTATACGAAGGGCTGGTAAGATACGAATGGGAAACTGAGTTGGGAGAAAACAGTCTCGAAGATCAGGCAAAGGGAACAAGCAGCAAAGACAAAGTGACTATGTGGTTCAAAGAAGGGGCTATACGATACTTTGCCAACGGCTGGCCTGTAGTCGCAGAAGACAAGTTCAGGCTATCCTTTGACAATAATAGCTTTGCAAATTGGCAACAAGTGCTAGCTTATGAGCCTCGCCTGGCAGGACAGGCATTTTGTTACTTCCTTTCCGAACATTACCAGCCTAAGGTAATAGCACAGATATTCTTTCAACTAAGAAAGAAACCATTGCCAAGAGCTATAAGGCTGGTTACCAAACATACAATGGACACGCTGTACACTCATTGCTTCGAATATTACCGACAACGATTTGCAGACAACAAACAGCAACAAACAGTTGGCAGGCAAATTAAGATCAAGCATCCGAAAGGCATTGTCAGTAATGTGCTGTTGAATGAGCATGGTGATTACCTGGCTTATATACTTGCTACTTATAATAAGCGTACTGTTTACATAACTGATCTGAAAAGCCAGGAAACCAAAAGAATTACAAGCTATCAGTTGCCACCCTGGATAGATGATCATAGCGCTGATCCATACCCACTATTGCAGTGGCATCCTGACGGAAAGCAGTTGTATGTTGCCATGCCTAAGAAAGGGAAGATAACGATCAGCAGGTACACAACAGATGGCATTATGCAGGAAGCTGTAAAGCTGTATGGTGTAGATGGCATCAACAGCTTTGTGCCTTTATCAGACAGGGAGTATTTGCTGGCAGGCTACCGAAGGGGTGAAAGCGATATTGTGCAATATAATGAGAACAAGGAAAGATATAGCACCTGGACAGATGACAGCTATGATGATAATGATCCATCATTCGCACAAGGCGGGAATCTTGTATTTCTATCCAACAGGCCTAAGGTGGCGAAACAGTGGGTATTTAAGATAGGTGTGGGTTATGACCCTGATACATTGTGGCAGGGTATATATACCATACATGATAAACAACCAAAGGCAATAGCAGTTGATACTGTTTCCTACGTCAAGTGGAATAAGCTGGCACCCATGGCGGATGGTAGGCTGCTGGCTGCTTATACCGCTCATGGTACGGAGCAGTTCGTTATAGTGTCTGCCAATGGCAAGCTTGAACCTTTGAGTAAATGGCAGCCATTCCAATACAGAAAGGAAAGCGATGAACTGACATTCTACAAAGCTGACAAGGATAGTATCTATGTTAGATCCTACCCTATGCAGCAATGGGCAGCTGAACATAAAGCAAGCCCGGCAGATACCAGCAGTCCATGGCTGAAAGATTATAGAGCAAGGGCAGCCAAACAGGCAAAGGAAGATTCTATGCTAAGCGCCTCTGTTGATACAACCCACTCCATACTGGAAGACGCGCTGGTACCAAAGAATGCAAAGCAGCAAGCGGCGCGTATGAAGGACAGCATTGCCAGGAGCCTTGCCTATAACCCTAAGAACGTAAGGCCATATGTGCTGCAACTGCATAGTGCTTACTTCTCTGCTAAGATCAATAACGACTACTTCATTAACCGTTACCAGCCTTATCTCAACTACCAGGGGCAGTTCAAATTCCCTGAAGTGGGCGGTATGGCGCAGGGTGGCTTTACTGACCTGCTGGAGAACCATCATGTATCTATTGCCTATCGTATACCTGCGGGGACGGAAGGCAGTGACTTTTACATCAGGTATGAGAACACGGCCAGGAGGCTTGACTGGGGGCTTTCTTACTTCAGGAAGGTAGAGAGCCTGCAGCCTGATCCATCCAGGCAGTGGGTAGACGATAACGGCAATCCATATCCCAATACAGCCAAGGTGAAGACCCATTACTATGAGCTGTTCCTGAGCTATCCGCTGAGCTATGATTGTGCGCTGGGCTTTCAGACGGCCGTTAGAAAGGACAGGACTATATTCTTAGCGACGGATAAGTACAGCCTTGACTTTGATCCTATTGAAAGCCTGTGGTCGATCAATACCTTTTCCTTTAAGCTGAATAAGCTGCAACCTACACTGCCTTACCTGTACAAGGGCTTCAAGGCAGAGGGCCTGGTAGACCTGTTCAAAGGTTTTACCCAGGAAGAGTCTGCAGTGGTGGGTGCAACGCTGAACCTGAGCTACCATCAGCCGCTGTATCGCTATATAACACTGGTGATGCAGGGACATGTAGGATATAGTGGTGGCGATAAGAAGGTACTATACAACCTGGGAGGTGTAGATAACAATGTAACACCCAGAGTAGATACAACAGTACATTTCAGCCAGAATGCGCCTTATGCTTTCCAAACGCTGGTGACGCCATTCAGGGGGTATTACCAGAACACACTTTATGGTAATGAGTATGCAGTCATTAATGCGGATGTGTATTTCCCAATCTTCCAGACGTTGATCCCTATTGAGACACCATTGCCTTCTGTAAATAACCTGCAGTTGGGTTTGTTTACGGATCTGGGTACTGCAGGTGAGAGCTGGCGTAACAACTCTAACAATAACAAGTGGAAGGCTGCATATGGGCTGAGTGCAAGGACTAATCTTGCCGGGTATCCCATCACGGTGGATGTGGCATGGCCGGGCAGCTTTAGCAAAGCTGTTTGGTATTTGTCCTTGAAGATCTAAGATGCCACTTAGTTGTATCTGGGATTTTCGTCTGCCTCATCCATGCGCTGTATCAGTTGCTCCCGTAATTTATCAATGAAAACAGTCCGTCCTTTTTTGCGGATACGTATTTCCTGGAATGTTCGGTAATAATTACCAAGGTCAATATTTAACGTAGTTTCAAAGAATCGTGCAACCTGGCTCATATCTGCCTTAGTTTTAGTTTTGGAATTATAAAACGCGCCAAGTGATTGCAAGCCATACATCAATTCAACAAACGACGCTTTTGTCTCAGCCCAATTAAGTTCCATTTCTTGAAATGGATTCGCATTTATTTTTAACTGGGAGCTTGTTAATTTAGTCAGTTCATGGTTTAGATAATCGGACAACTGTTCATTGGCTATTAGCGTGGCCAGGGTTAGATCATGGTTACAGCAAAAGTGTTCAGTTGAATCAAGGTAACTCAGGTCAAAACCAATCATAATGTCGTGTGAAGCTCTTATGAAATAAACCTCATCCATATATGTTGCCCCGGAGCGACAGTATTTGTAAAACATTTGGTGGTCCTGGGAATGCCTTCTTATTGCCGCTAAATGTTTGTTCAGATATTTTTTCAATGGCCGTGTCGCTCCTAATGGTTTTTGGGATTCTATTTCAAATACTTTCACGTAATAAACCAGTTTGCTATAGAATTTGGGCTTAAGTTCTTTGAAAAAGTAGATCTCATCAGCAGTATTTGAAAACGTATAAGTTTTCATGAAAGCTTTCAATTGTAACATCGCCTGTTCTGCTGCCAGGAATGACAGCTTAGCAGATTCAAGCATGTTTAAATTTTCTTGAGCAAGTCTATTAAGTTGCTGCTCTAATTGCT
>JBQCEX010000320.1:0-2701 GCA_051959855.1 Flavipsychrobacter sp.
AACGGTTCGGCTATACAAAAGAAGATGGCACAGGATGCATTGAACAGGTGGTGGTGGCCATCGCTCATGATGTTTGGTCCACCGGATGCTGAAAGCCCGCATACAGAGCAGAGTGTAAGGTGGCGTATTAAACGTTTCACCAATGATGAGCTGCGTCAGAAATTTGTGGATGTAACTGTAGAGCAAGCTAAAGTATTGGGATTGACCGTGCCTGATCCACACCTGAAATGGAATGAAGAGCGCGGGCACTATGACATGGGCCCGATAAACTGGGACGAATTCTGGAATGTGGTAAAAGGGAATGGCCCATGCAACAAAGAAAGACTGGAGACACGCAAGCAGGCATGGGAAGATGGCGCATGGGTACGTGAGGCAGCCCTGGCTTATGCAAAAAAGAAAGCAGAACGCCGTAGTAAAAACACTGCAGAAGCAGCATAATTTATTTGGCAATACGATCGTACAGCCATTTATCATTTTTTGAACAGATACAACTATGTCAGAGCTATCAAATAAGGAAAAAGCAGAATGGCCATTGTGGGAAGTATTCATACGCAGCAAGGCGGGGCTTGATCACAAACATGTAGGCAGCCTTCATGCAGCAGATGCGGATATGGCTATAGAGAATGCACGTGATGTATATACCCGCCGCATGGAAGGCGTAAGCATATGGGTGGTGGAAAGCAAATATGTGCACGCCTCTAACCCGGATGATGCTGCCTCTTTGTACGATCCTGCAAATGATAAAATATACCGCCATCCTACATTCTATAACTTACCTGATGAGGTGAAATATATGTAGGCTTTTGAACTTATACTTGGATGAACACTGATAATTCTCTTTTAGCATATACATTAGGTCTTGCTGACAATGCGCTGATCATTGGGCACAGGCTGAGCGAATGGTGCGGTCATGGGCCGATACTGGAACAGGACATTGCATTGACCAATACCTCACTCGATCACCTGGGGCAGGCACGCAGCCTGTACCAATATGCAGCAGAACAAGTGAATGCATTGCCTGCTGATGCGGAGCAAAAACTATTTTCATCTGAAGCGCTGCAAGTTAATATAGCTGCAGGTAATGCTATAGATGAAGATGACCTGGCTTACCTGCGCGATGCCTGGGACTTTAAAAATGTATTGCTGGCAGAGCAACCTAATAAAGACTGGGCATACACCGTAGCACGGGCATTTTATTTTGACGTGTTCCAGTACTTTCTTTTCAGGGAACTGATGAACAGCAGTGATGTGACGCTGGCAGCAATTGCTGAGAAATCGGTGAAGGAAACGGAATACCATAAACGCTGGAGTAGCGAATGGGTGATAAGACTGGGTGATGGCACTGAAGAGAGCCATGTACGCATGCAGACAGCCATAAATGATCTATGGCCATATACAGGTGAACTGTTTAAGATGAATAAAGCCGAGGCTGCTATGCTGGCTACCGGTGCTGGCGCTGATCTGGGAAGTGTAAAATTATTGTGGCATAAAGAAATAGCCGCTGTGCTGGAACAGGCAACGATGGATATGCCTGCACAAAGCTGGATGCATGAAGGTGGTAAAGAAGGTATTCATTCAGAACACCTGGGTTACATACTTGCCGAACTACAATTCATGCAGCGTGCGTATCCTAATCATGAATGGTAGTACAAGCTTTAGCTGCCAATTAAATAAGCCTTAATGCTCATTTCACTAGTATTACCATGTTATCACCCACCTGCCAACTGGGCGCAGAATATTGTGACGCAATACAATTTATTGCGGGAACAGATTCATGACCAGATGGAACTGATACTGGTAGAAGATGGTGATGACAGTGTACAGGAGGCCGATATACAACTGCTAAAAGAACAGATAAGTGGGTTTCACTTTGTAAAATATGACGTGAACCGTGGGAAAGGATACGCGGTGCGGCAAGGTGCAGCTTTGGCAAAGGGCGATATAGTAATATATACTGATATAGATTTTCCATACACCATACAAAGTATCACCAGTATATACCAAGCATTGAAAAATAATGACTGCGATGTAGCTGCAGGTGTGAAGAATGAAGATTACTATAAACATGTGCCTTTTTCACGCAGGCTAATCTCTAAAAACTTTCGCAGGCTTATCAAACTATTCTTGTCAATACCTGTGACGGATACGCAATGCGGACTAAAGGGGTTTCAGCAGAAAGTGAAACCATTGTTTTTGAAGACTACCATTGAACGTTACCTGTTCGACCTGGAATTCATTCGCAATAGTTATAAAAGAGGGTTCAGGATAAAAGCGATACCAATAGAAATAAAGCCTGAGGTTACCTTCCGCATCATCAATTACAGGATATTACTGCCGGAGCTGCTGAATTTTGCAAAGCTGCTTTTCCAACGCAGGCCATAAGCTGCCTTCTGACAGAGGCAAACATCAGATATAATCAATAATTTAGCTGCTGTCCTTACTGAGGCATACAAATACATATATCACTGCATGAATAAAGTATCCCGTATATCGTGGTTGCTGGTAACTATTGCACTTGCAATTTTGGCCACTGTTTATTTGTTCTCCTATATACTTACCGATCCCGGCCACCAGATAATGATGCTTGGGGGCGATGGTGCCAAAAACTATTTTACTTATCTCTACCATATTATCTATGAGAAAGGTACCTGGTTTGGCGGTATGAATTATCCTTTTGGAGAGAACCTTGTGTATACAGATG
>JBQCEX010000321.1:0-3137 GCA_051959855.1 Flavipsychrobacter sp.
AGGATGGAATAACATTTACAATTTTAATTCCGCACTTTTCACATCAACGAAAGAGCATGATCATATGTATTTCGTTCATAGCTATTATGTAGACGTAAATGAATATACCATTGCGGAAGTGAGCTGTGAACACAACTATAGTGCGGCATTGAAGAAAAACAACTTTTATGCTGTACAGTTTCACCCTGAAAAATCAGGTGAAGCTGGCCAGCAAATTTTAAAAAACTTCCTTGATTTATGATAGAGATAATTCCAGCTATAGATATCATTGAGGGCAAGTGTGTGCGGTTATCGCAAGGAAATTTTTCCAGACAAACTATCTACCAGGAAAAGCCTATAGATATAGCTAAGAAAATAGAGGCTTCTGGCATCGGGCGTATCCATTTAGTTGATCTGGACGGCGCAAAAGCAGGACGAATTATAAATATCAGAACACTTGAAGAAATTGCCAACCAGACAAATCTGATCATTGATTTCGGCGGAGGTATAAAAACCGATGCAGATTTATTCACCGTTTTAAGCGCAGGTGCACAAATCGCCAATATCGGGAGTATTGCCGTTCAGAAACCAGACATTATCCTTAAATGGTTGGCAAAATATGGCAAGGAAAAATTGCTTATCGGTGCGGATGTTGTTAATAAAAGTATTGCAATTAACGGCTGGCAACAGATCACAGATTTGGACATTTTTGATTTTATAGGAAGGTTCTATAAAGAAGGTATGCGGCAGTTTTTTTGTACCGACATCCAAAAAGATGGCATGTTGCTCGGTCCATCTACTGAACTGTATAAAGATATTATTCAGCGGTTCCCGCATATATCGCTTATTGCGAGTGGTGGAATATCAAGTATTAAAGACATTGAGCAACTTCAAAGTATTGGCTGCGCGGGAGCAATAGTAGGTAAAGCATGGCACGAAGGAATAATTACAAATACATCTTTAAAAAGTAATTCTTAGTATGTTGACGAAAAGAATTATCCCTTGCCTCGACATAAAAGATGGCAGAGTAGTAAAGGGAGTAAATTTTGAATCACTTAAAGATATGGGTGACCCTGTTGAACTGGCGACGTACTACACAAATGCCGGGGCAGATGAACTGGTGTTCTTAGACATTACTGCAACAAATGAGAAAAGGAAAACGCTAGTGTCACTTGT
Source organism: Flavipsychrobacter sp. (assembly GCA_051959855.1). GTDB lineage: Bacteria > Bacteroidota > Bacteroidia > Chitinophagales > Chitinophagaceae > SZAS-30. Next base: position 1,156 of record JBQCEX010000321.1, read on the forward strand.
AAGTGCTGTAGCTATAGCTATCAATATTCCTTTTACGGTGGGCGGCGGTATAGGTACCCTTACAGATGTACATGCATTACTCAACGCTGGTGCCGATAAGGTTTCTATAAATTCCGCAGCAATAACAAATCCAAAATTAATAATACAGCTGGCTAAAGCTTTCGGTAGTCAGTGTCTCGTGGTCGCCATAGACGTAAGATTTATAGCTGGCAACTGGATTGTATATACCCGTGCCGGCACACACAATACCGGTATAAACCTATTTAACTGGATCAAACAAGTCGCTGATCTCGGTGCAGGAGAAATACTGCTCACCTCTATCAATCACGATGGCACTAAAAATGGCTTTGCTATCGAAATGCTCAGGCATGCAACATCCATTACCAACCTGCCGATTATAGCAAGCGGTGGTGCAGGCAATGCAAAACATTTCAAAGAAGTTTTCGTTGATGGCCGCGCTGACGCAGCGCTGGCGGCCGGTATATTTCACAGCAAAACATTAGAAATGGTGATACTTAAAAAATATTTGATAAATAACAATATAAATATACGGTTATGAAACCTGACTTCACTAAATATTCGGATGGTCTAATCCCTGCTATTATACAAGATGCTATGACAAGCAGAGTATTAATGCTCGGCTACATGAATGAGGAAGCCTATGTCCAAACAATCAATATTGGGCAGGTTACATTTTATAGCCGTTCAAGAAAGAAACTGTGGACAAAAGGAGAAACATCCGGCAACTACATGTTGGTTGACTCCTTAGTCCCAGACTGCGACAACGACTGTATCTTAGTAAAGGTGACTCCTCAAGGTCCAGTATGCCATACCGGTAACGATACCTGCTTTGCCGAAGAAAATACCGCTCCTTTTTTGGCAAGGCTTGAGTCCATTATAGAAAAAAGACAGGTTCAGCCTTCTGCAAATTCCTATACTTCCCGGCTTTTTCAGCAAGGCATAAATAAAATAGCACAAAAAGTCGGCGAAGAAACTATTGAGCTTATTATTGAAGCAAAAGACGATAACATTACTCTTTTTTTAAATGAAGCGGCCGACCTTTTGTACCACTACTTAGTTCTACTACGTGCTAAACAAGTTTCCTTGGTTGATGTTGAAAAAATCCTTAAACAGCGTCATATAAATAAGTAAGTAAACATCCATTTTGGGGGCAATTATCCGAATAATAATATAATTATATTTGAAATTCTGAATAATGTTATTAATTACTAAACAATAAAATAATAGAAATTTAATAATAAAGTAATAAAATCACTTCTTTTTAAAATTAATATTAGTTAACTTTAGGTTATCTATTTACAATCAACTCGTTAAGCGAACAACATTCATCTTTTTTTAATTTTTCTTGCTTAATATTTGTTTTAAAAATAGATTATCTCTCATGAAAACAAAGCCACTTACAAAAAAGGAAGCTAAAAATCTAAGTGAGGCATATCAACACCTGAAGGGAAGTATAATTTTCAATGGAAAGGATGATTATAAAGTGATAGACTGTGTATGTGTTTCGCCTGCTTATAAAAAAGATAAATTAGCCTTTATAAAGAAATACAGTATTTTCAGAAACGCAGAAAAAGCGCTTTCCGTTTACGACGGAATATATTTCGACGTTATTATCATTTTTAAGGCTACTTCGCTTGATGGCAATTTACAATTTGCAGATCTAAAAAGCTTTTTATATCAAGCCAATCAACTTACAGGCTAACTCATTCATTATATTTAATTCATATATAAGCTCCGGAATGTTCCGGAGCTTTTTAATTTGCAGTTAGCTTATACTTATCAAAATAACATCATTAGTATTCAATTTTTGCTATCTTTACCCCCTACTCTATTCCCATGCCCAAGCTATTCGGTTAAAGAGGATGAATTGATAACTTACTTCTTGAATCGGATAAGAGAGCACTCAATGTGCTCTTTTTTTCTGCGCGTCACATTCCTATTCAATAAATAAAGCCTGATTG
>JBQCEX010000322.1:0-4363 GCA_051959855.1 Flavipsychrobacter sp.
GAACTCTTTGGTACTGATAATGTCGTTTACTTCGCAGTAGCCTGTTTTACCGCATACTACTTCAGCGGACACTCGGGTATATACAGCGCGCAGCGTATAGCAGTAAAGAAGGGAGAGATGAGTTAAAATAAAGTCTCGTTAACCCCATCCGGTGCATTCTCTTCAGGTGAGATAACGCCTGCATTGGTTTCCGCATCTTCCTTGTATGATTCGTCAAGATACCTGTCTTTCAGATGGTCATACAACGAATGTTTATCCAATACCATGGCTGTGAGATTTGCTATCATACCCGCCAGCATCAGGTGAAAGATAATGCTATGCCTGTCGGTCATTTCCAGTACCAATATGGCAGAGGTAAATGGAGAACGCGTAACGCCTGTGAGGAAGCCCACCATGCCGGCCAGCATCAACACATTGGCATTGGCAGCAGAAAACTTCATGATCTCTGCCACCAGCGCACCAATGGTAGCACCAGCACCCAATGACGGTGCAAATATGCCGCCCGCTGAACCTGTGGTGAAAGCTACTATAGGCCCCAATACACGGAAGAAAGGAAGGCCCCAGCCAACATTTTTGTCATTGGTAAACAGCACGCGACCCATTTCGCCTTTGCCTGAGCCGAGAATACCCATGTTAAAGAAATAAGCTACAGAAGCAATAACCAGCGCACCGCCCAGAACATATAATAAATGAAATTTTTCCTGTTTAAGTCCGCGTTTCCACTTGAGTATGCGCAATATGATAACGCTCATCAGGCTGCCCATAAAGCCCGTAATACAAGCTACTATGATAACAGAGAAAATGAGGTAATTGGAAATCTTAGCAACATCAGGATAGCCGAGATAGAGATAAGGACCAAGCAAGCCCTGAGCCGTAAGACCTGCAACAATTACCGCTGTAAATAACGCCGTTTTAAAATAGCTGATATGCGTCTTGGCCAGTTCCTCCACAGCGAACACAATACCGCCCAGCGGTGTATTAAAGGCAGCCGCCAGACCTGCAGCTGCACCCGTCATGATCATATTGCGTTTTGATATCTTAGGCCATGAGCTCGGCAATAGCTGGTTAACCTTCCTGAAAATACTGCCGGATATCTGCACCGTAGGTCCCTCACGACCTATAGCGCCACCGCCCAATATCATGAGTATGCTGGACAATACCTTTACTAAGATCGTTTTTAAACTAAGGAATTTATCAACCAGGTAATTGTATTTAGGATTGGCAAGTTCTATAGCTGCCATCACCTGGGGTATGCCGCTACCTCCCGCTTTATTGTCGAAGCGCCTTACCAGCCACCATGACAAGACAAAGCATACAGGAGTGATGATAAAAAGCAGCCATTCCCTGCCATGCACAAAATGTAAAGTGTAGGACTCAGACCAGGCAAACAACTTGGCATAAAACACAGCAACAAGCCCCGCAATAAGAGAGGCAATCCAGTAAGGTAGTGCTTGTAATAAATTTTGTCTTACTCTTTCGCTGTATACGTTGCCGGTTATAAGTTTATACCACTTATCATAGCCGTTATCTGCCATTTCTTGAGTTTAGGAAAACAACCTTAAAAAAATTGGATATGCAAATATCAGTATTATCAAGGGTTCAACCTAAAACCATCATGCGGCAGTAAGTGTATTTAATGAAACGGAAATTATAAACAACTGAATTTCAGTTCAGTTGACGAACTATTATAGGAGATAATTTTCTGCAAGAATTGCTATAAGATAATTGAAGGCATAGAGTCGGGAACTTCGGTAACCCTGGTCCCTAATTCAGTAAGGGATATGAAATTGTCCGATCCGCCTAATGAAAAATCAATGAGGTTCATATTCTTTAATATTTGCAAATAGACCTCCAACGGATTATTAGTTATTCTTAATTCACCTTTTATTTCCTCGAGTGTGTCGCTCCCTTTATGGGTAGTATTTGCACAATACTTTTTTACAGCACTGAATACCTCATTAAGTAACATAAAATAGGCGTTTTTAATAGTAGCAGTTTTCTCTCTGATAGGTGGCAATTGAATAGCAATATTACTTACTGTTTATATATACGTATGTAGAATTTATTCGTCGTACAAGAGGTATGTTTTAAAGAAAATAGGGAGGCAATACCTGTAAAGGTGATGCATCCCTATCTGTATTTTTTTAAAACGTTAAAGTTCTTCTGTTTCTGTTTCCAGCTCCATTTCTACACCCATACCTTCCATTTCTCCTTCGGTTGATGGTTCGTCATCTGCCATAGGATTTATTTCTGTTTCTGCGATTTCAGTAAGCAGGCTATCGGTATCTTCTTCTTCATTAAGGGTTCTTTCCAGGATGTATGCTGCTTCATCATTTCCCAAGGTTAATGCTACCTGCACAAGACTTCCATAAGCAGCTATTTCATAGTGTTCTACCTTTTGCGCAGCTATTATTAAACCTGCATCGCGCGTCATAGAACCTTCTTTTGTTTTGCTGATTACCTTTTCTCCTTCTTTTATAAGGGCAGCCATTGCTTCGCAAGTCTCTTCCTGTGGTTCTTCGCCCAACATTGCAAACACTTTTTCAAGACGGCTAACGTGCTTCTGTGTAACGAATTGATGATCTTCGAAAGCTTCCTGCAGCTCATCGGTAGTAGCTGCCTCGTTCATTTTCTGGAGCGCATCTACCAGCATTTTCTCAGCTGAATACATATCCTTCAGCATATCGAGGAATAATACATCCAATAAAGATTGTTGTTCTTCGTTACTTTCTTCCCCATTGCTACTTGCGCTCTTACTTGTTCTGCTTCTGCCAGAAGAGCTTTTCTGACGGCTGTTGCCAGAGCGAGCAGATGATTTCTTGCCGGCAGATTGATTTTTACTACTTGATTTTTTGGCTGTTGTGCTACTTCTCATAAAATAGTCTTTTACGGAATGAATTATCAATGATTTAGTGATAGCTAAAAATGAGATAAAGTGACCGGCAGTCATGCAAACAGACCTGCCGGCACCTTGTTTATTTAATAAAACCTACCTGTTGCCACCACGGCCACGACCGCCGCCATTAGAGCCACCACGGCCTGAGCCGCCACGACCGCCGCCATTAGACGAACCGCCGCGACCACCACCATGTGATGCATGACCGCCCATAGCTGCTATACGGCTGCGTTCTTCACGGCTCATAGATGCAAAACCTCTGCGGCTTGAACCACCAGAATTGCCACGACCGCCACCATTAGAGCCGCCACGACCGCCGCCGTTAGATGAACCACCACGGCTTGAACCGCCACGGCCACCACCGTTAGATGAACCACCACGGCCTGAGTCGCCATGAGAATGCCCATATTGACTGCCACCATGAGATGCGTGTCCACCCATGCTAGCTATACGGCGTACTTCATCACGATCCATTGATGCAAAGCCACGGCCACCACCATGTGAGCCGCCTCTACGGCTGCGATAGTCATCATTATCGTCTTCGTCTTCATAACGGCCACCGCCACGTGAATAGCCACCACGGCTTTCATAGCGATCATCGTCATAATCATAAGAGCTACGACCACGACCACCGCCATGAGAAGCCTGGCCACCGCGACGACCTGCTTCACGAGCTTCTACAGAATCCCATACATGAGCATGGCCACTTACATGAGCAGCCCGGCCACCCATGCTAGCTATACGGCGAACTTCATCGCGATCCATAGAAGCGAAGCCACGGTTTTCCGAACCACGATCACGACCGCTACGGTAATTGCCACCCCTGCTTTCATAATTGTCGTCTTCATCTTCATATCCTTCATCTTCATCTTCATCTTCATAGCGATCATTATAATCATCGCTATAACGGCCTTGAGTATTGTAACGGCCTCCTTCATAGTCGCCATCTTCATAATCATCGTCTTCATCTTCATAGCGGCCACGAGTATCATAATCATCATCATAGTCTTCATATCGGGAACTGTTGCCTCTTGAACGGCCACCCATACTTGAAATTCTACGACGTTCTTCCGGATCCATGGACGCAAATCCACGATTGCTGTTTTTTGCCATAATAATCTTTGTTTTTAAAAAGTGAATAATGGTATTTATTTTAAGTGATCTTTAAGGATTGGTATTGTTGCTTCTGCGAATGGTATGCTCGCCATTCCTGTTGTTTCTATTGTATCCCTTATTACGATTACTGCGAGTACGAGAAGAATTTCTGTGTGTGCCTGTGTTGTTATTCATTCTGCTTCCGTTGCTATTATTATAGCTGCTATTGGTATTGCCTTGCTGGCCCATATTATTTTGACCAGTATTACCCATATTGCTTTGGCCCGAGCCATTGCTTTGTGCTACTGCATAAGAACTTAGTGTGCTGCATATAGCCAGCACCATAGCAATTCTTTTCATGATTTATTGTTT
>JBQCEX010000323.1:0-5297 GCA_051959855.1 Flavipsychrobacter sp.
TTTATTATATATGTCTTTATATCGTCGCTTTTGCTATACCGCTGCCTTATATATATGGTGCGTTGTCAGTAGGCTTACTGACTATTGTCTGGTTATTCTCCACAAATGTGCGGAAAGCTTTTGGAGCCTTGAAGCATCGTAAAACACTATGGCTACCAATAATACTTTTTGCACTTCACGCCATCAGTTATTTCTACAGTACGGATAAGGACCAATCTCTCATGGACCTGGGCAAAAAGGTTAGCTTCGTAGTTTTGCCCCTTGCTATTGGTTTAGGCCCTGAAATAGATAAACGAACTTTAGAAAGGCTTTTTGCTGCATTTGTGTGCAGCATTACCCTATTGGCTGCTTTTTTTCTGGCCCGTGCAGGCATTATTTGGCTAAAGGATCATACTACTGAACAATTCTTTTATCATTCCTTGGTTGCAGGTTTTGACGCTAACGCCATATATTATGCACTCTACACCATATGTTCAATAAGCATACTACTGTTACATGACTGGACCGATGTAAAATTATTTGCTCGTAAACCACTCTATTACTGCATTACCTGTATTCAAATTCTTTTCCTGGTTTTGCTATCCTCTAAAACCCTGCTCGCATTTTTTATCGTTTTGGTGCTGCCTATATTTATATTAAAACATAGGCAAAAAAGTCATTTAGTGCCTCGTCTGATAGTAGCGATCGCTTTCCTGGTATCCATTTGCCTGCTTGTCTTTACCGATAATCCCATACGTACTCGCTACCAGCAAATATTAGGGAGTAACGATAATTCAGTTTGGCGATCTGAAGATCCTTCCGGCAAGCATTTTAACAATCTTACCTTAAGGCTTTTCATATGGAAAACTGCTTTAGAGAATATTAAAGAACATCGTCTTTACTGGTTTGGCTGCGGCAATGGAGACGTAGAGGTTTATCAAAAACAGAAACTTCATGTATATGATGACAAAATTGATACTCGTTACAACCCATACATATGGAAATTTAATTTACATAATCAGTTCCTTCAGATATTTATGATGCTGGGGGTTGCAGGCATTTTTATATTCTCATTATTTATATTTATGCCTTTTTTCTATTTAAAACAAGTACCAGATAAAAACATTTTCCTGCTTTTCAATATATCATTTTTATTAATAATACTGCAAGAATCAGCCCTGCAAACACAGGCTGGTATTATTTATTATCTATTTATATTAAATGTATTCTGGCGACTTGCTTATAAAAACAAACTTTCACAAAACGCTTAGAATACTCATTATCAAATTGTAAATAATTTTTTTGACCTTTGTGGCGTAAATTTGACACGATTTTTGCTGTGATATTGGTGAGGAAATAGAAACACATTTTTATTTGAATAATGGAACATCCTTTTGTAGTTAATATTCCGGTAGAACGGCCTGAAAGACATGTAGTACCACAGACGGAAGTCGGCATGATACGGGAGATGTTTCAGGAGATAAACCAGCGTTATATGGTTTATCAGCCACCGTCTTACTATTATACAGTAAAACGTGCTATTGATCTTACCATTTCTCTGACGTTTACCCTTCTTGTAATGTCATGGCTGTTACCTATAGTAGCCTTGCTTATTAAAATCAGCTCCAGGGGGCCTGTATTCTTTATTCAAAAACGCACCGGCTATAAAGGCATCGAGTTTGACTGCTTTAAGTTCCGTACCATGTACGTAAATGATGATGCTGATATTCGCCAGGCTTCAAAGGGAGATAAACGCATAACTCCTATAGGCAAATTTCTGCGTATGACGCATATTGACGAGACCCCTCAATTCTTTAACGTTCTGTTAGGTGATATGAGCATAGTCGGTCCTCGGCCGCACATGCTGTATCATACACGTTATTACTCTCAAAGCATTCCTTACTATAATCTCCGCCATGAGGCTATCCCTGGTATGACCGGCATGGCGCAGATAAAAGGCTATATAGGCGAAATAAGCATGGAGCGCGACCTGCGCAAACGCGTGCAATGGGATGTCTATTACCTGAAACATAGAAGTGTATTGGGTGATATAGGTATCATCTTCACAACCATAGGGCTGGTAATATTAAAGGCCCTGAATATCTCTCCAAAGAAGGGTTAATTACTGCTTTTGCGATCAGCAAGTTGTTTGGTATCATTTTTTTCGTACTTTTTTGTAACGAAACACATATACAATGTCCCTGATCATAGCAGCTACCGATTTTTCTGATGTCGCAACCAAGGCCGTAAATTATGCTTGCCAGCTGGCTGCAGCGCGTAATGCTTCTGTCCTGTTAGTTCATTCCTTTGTTATCCCGGTGACTATTAGTGACACTCCTATACCGGTAATGCCCATGAGCGACGGCCAGCACATAGCAGATGAGCGGATGGCAAAACTGGTACAACAATTCAAGGAATCATTCCCCCACTTGGATATAAGCGGCAAAGTGATGTACGGCGAAATAGTAGATACTCTGCTGGATTGCATGGAAAGCCTGGCGCCGTCGCTGGTAGTGCTGGGCAACAGTGGCACCGGTGACACGGGTTTATGGATTGGCAGCACTGTGATAAGTGCATTAAAGAACCTCTCATGTCCCGTAGTGGCCATCCCACCTGACGCCATTTACAGACCTGTTAAGAATATCTGTTTAGCCATAGACTATAAGAAGATAAGTCAGAAATTCCCTGCAGAGCAGTTATTGTCCTTAGTTGAAGAAAGCACAGCAAAGCTGCACGTGCTGCATATAGGCCACAACAATAAAGACATAAACGAAGAAACCATAGCTGATACGGAAGCATTACATACAGCACTGGCACGGCTTAAACCTGAATACCATTTTACCGATAGTGAAAATATTGAAGAAGCCATACAGCAATTCGTAGCTTCTAACGGTATAGACTGGCTGGTGATAACCCCACATCGCCATTCCTTCTGGGATACATTATTTCATAAAAGCAAAACCAAGTCTATTGCAGGCATGAGCCACATACCGCTGGTGGCATTGCATGAAAAAGAGTAAATTAAGCTTAATCTTCTTTATGTTTACGTGCATTGATCAGCTTCTTAATTCCCTTAAAGCTGAGCTCTATCGCCTTCCATTTTAAATAACCGAAACCAACCTCCTTTACCACCTTCATAATAAGAGAAGGATGTTTTTCTTCGGCTGGTGGCGGAGCATATTCCTGTCTGGCTTTTTTCTTTGAGAAAAGACGGAAAAGTGATGGCCCGTGTTTCATGGCTGCACCCAGCAGCGACTCCGATCCTAAAAGCGATAATGCCATACCCATCAAGCCACCTGCAGCAGGTTCACTTTCTTCAGCATCCTCGCCTGCGCCACCCGTTGAAAAAAGATGATGAAGGTCTGCATTCTTTTGTTCCTCCTTCAGCAACTTTTTTTCACGTTTCAGTTCTGCAACATTATTCAGTCTCTTAGGATAAAGCTTCATGACAGACCATTAAGTGTAAATCTTTAAATAATTGAATCCTTTTCATTACCATGCTCATCTTCATCCTCATCAGTGGTCATAATTTTAATAAATACAGATGCAAATCCTTTGAGGATAGGCTTTCTTAAGAGATATACCAGCAGCATAAAAAATGCATAGGCCCCAACCGTCAGGAAGAAGCCACCCATGCGGCTATCTAACAGTTTAATAAATACCTCTGCCAGTCCAAACCCCGAAAAAAAGAGAATAGCAAAGCCAAAGAATAACATGATGAGCGCAAAAATGAAATAGCTCAATAACGCAGCGGTTCGCTCCACAATAGTTAACTGTATAGAACGAATACGAACGTTGAGATATTGAGCTATTTTATCTAACCACTTACTGATAATATTCATGCGTTATCAGATTAAGCGCTATAGATGTCGTGTTCTACATCTTCGGTCTTCTTTGCAAATTTTGTTTTAAGATTGCTCAGCTGGTCTTTTACTTTATCAAAAGCTTCCTGGCGTTTGTCCTTGTCAGTTGCAAGTATGTAACCAACTGCTGCGCCTACAGCTGCTCCGATTAATAATGTAGCTACGGTTCTTCCTGTGTTTGCCATATTTTTTTGTTTTAGCAATGAATGATAGTGTATCTGCTTACAAAAGTAATAAATATCATGCCAATCACTTTTCATGGCAGGGTTTTAATAACGTTAATATTACAGCAATAGGCAATGAATATCATCAACTCAGACAAACTGAAACAATTCCTTTTATTAGGCATTATTATCAGCCTCGGCATTATACTCTGCTGGGAGCTGAGAGATTACCTGCCCGGTGTGCTTGCTGCTGTTACGTTATATATACTCATGCGTAAGCAGTACTTTAAACTTACCGTTGTAAAGAACTGGAAAAAATCTTTAACAGCCGCATTATTCATACTGATTGGTATCATTGTTTTTGTGGTGCCAATTACTTTATTAATCCAGGTGTTGCTTCCTCGCGTCACTTCCTTTGTCAGCAATCCTGAACAATTAAAGCATAATATAGACACTGTAAAACAGCATGTACAGCACTTCATGCCTCAGGCAAATGTAAACGAGTTGCAAGTACAGGACCTGCTGAAGAATATCGCCTCTGCATTACCCAGCATATTGGGTGCTACTATGATAATGCTGGTAAACACCATCCTTGCTTTTTTCCTGCTCTATTTCATGCTGGTAGATGGCCGCAAAATGGAACGCCATATACAGCGCTTCCTGCCATTGAAGGGCGAGAACATTGATAATATATGGGAAGCTACCCGTATAATGGTAGTGTCAAATGCCATAGGCATTCCTGTGCTGGCAGCCTGCCAGGCGGTTACAGCATGTATCGGCTATTACATCTTTGGTGTTCAGGACCCTATTTTATGGGGCGTAATGACTGGTGTATTTTCTTTATTGCCTGTAGTAGGCACGGCCGCTATATGGGTACCAACATCTATACTAATGATGGCCAAAGGTCAGGTAGGTCAGGGAGTAGGTGTGTTATTGTATGGTGCAGCTGTTATCTCATCACTCGACAATATTCTGCGCTTTACCTTGCTCAAAAAAATAGGAGATGTACATCCTGTCATTACCATTATGGGCGTACTGGTGGGCGTACCTATGTTTGGTTTTATAGGCTTTATTTTTGGCCCCTTGCTGCTGTCTTATATGCTGCTGTTAGTAGAAATTTATCGTGTAGAATTTTCTCCGCAGAATGTAAACCCTAATGATGTCAATACTATCGAGAAAACAGATTAACTACTTTTGGTAATACTTATTGGCTTGTATGTAATCTGCCACAGCCTCCGGCACTATATAGCGTATAGATTTCTTTTGCTTTATCTGGTCGCGTATATAGGTC
>JBQCEX010000324.1:0-7732 GCA_051959855.1 Flavipsychrobacter sp.
ATTAAGTGATTTGCCAAGGCCCGGTAATAGTAGCTTGCCTTTGTATGCAGGGTGCTGCCAGTCAATATCAAAACATTCAGCATATTTCGACGATTCGCCATGTTCCAATACGTCCATTAGCCAGGTATTATCCGGGTGAAAGGCCATGTGATTGGGCACAATGTCCTGCATCCAGCTGATACCTGCAGCCTTTAGTTGTTCACTTATCTTATACAACTGATCGATCGTGCCGATTTCAGGATTGATCTGTAAGGGGCATGTAACATCATAACCATGTGTACTGCCAGGGACGGCTTTAAATATGGGTGATGCATACAAAGTCTTGATGCCTAACTGCTGCAGGTAGGGGATTATCTTTTCAAAGTCATCGAAAGTGAAGCTCTTATTGAACTGTATGCGATATGTGGATTGTGGGTTAAACATTTTGTGCGCTGTATATGGTTAGTGATTCGGGTTGCAGTTCAAGTATTTCGGCAGATGAAACATTTTCAATAGCAGTAGCCTTGCCTCCCCATTCCGGGCTTGCAGAATCAAATACTTTGATAAAATTGCCTGGTAATGTGGGGAATGAGATTTGCTCTTTGCCTTTTGAAAAATTGAGCAGGCAGACAAGCGATTGTTGCTCGTGCCAGCGGCGTAGTATTAGAACATTTTGAGCATCATTTGCCTTTACATCCAGTTGCTTCCGGTTAAGGACATGAAGCGCAGCATTTTCTTTTCGAAAAGAAAGGAGTGCCTTGTAGTAACGCAGCATTGTGCTGTACGGTTCCTGGGTGATCAGCTCCCATTGCAACTTACATTTATCAAAAGTTTCTTCTGCCTGCGGGTCGGGCGCTTCGCCCTGGTTATGAAATGAAGCAAACTCTTCCTTTCGCCCTTTCCGTACTGCCTCAACCAAATCTTTGTCTGAATGGCTGATGAAATACTGGAATGGCTGTGGCGAACTCCATTCTTCACCCATAAAGAACAGAGGCAGGAATGGGCTGATAGCCACTGCGCCAGCCATTAGCTTTTGCATTTCGAAACTTACCAGCATGCTGCTGCGTTCTCCCAGCATCCGGTTACCTATTTGGTCATGGTTCTGAGAGAATACTATGAACTGATGACCTTCATTCTTCTCGGCTTTACTGCCGAAAGTCCTATGGCGATGAACGGAGTAAACGCCATTATAAACATAAGCATCTTTATAAGCTTTCGCCAGGTCTTTAATGCCATTGAAATCCTCATAATATCCGTTTTTCTCATTGCCAGCAGCAACACGCAACGAATGGTGGAACTCATCTATCCATTGTGCATCCATGCCGTAGCCTTTTTGAGCTAACGGATTTATATACTTACTGTCGTTCAGGTCGCACTCTATGATAAGATAATGTTTTCTGCCGGTTGCAGCCATCAGCTTGTCTGTATATTCCTTTATTTCCTGTAGTATGTGTTTAGGACTGAAATCCTTGATGGCATGAACAGCATCAAGGCGAAGGGCATCAACATGAAAATCACGAAACCATATGAGCGCATTTTCAATAAAGTACCTGCGCACCTCATCGCACCATGCATCGTCAAAGTTTATAGCATCACCCCATGGGGTTTTGTATTTGTTGGTGAAATAGTGTCCATATGCACTAAGGTAATTGCCTTCCGGCCCCATATGGTTATATACCACATCCAGGATGACTGCCATACCTTTTTTGTGGCACTTGTCTATAAGATGCTGCAGTGCATATGGCCCACCATATGAATGCTGAGTCGCATAAGGAAATACACCATCATAGCCCCAATTGCGATTGCCGGGAAACTGTGCAACTGGCATTATCTCAATGGCGGTAAAGCCGCAATCAAGAAGATAATCAAGCTTTTCCTCTATAGCAGAGAATGTGCCTTCGCTTGTAAATGTACCTGTATGCAGCTCGTAGATAATATAATCGTCTAAGACTGGATTAGTCCAATGCTGGTCCGTCCATTTGTAAGCTGTAAGATCTATAATTTCCGACGGGCCATGTACGCCCTCAGGTTGCGATAAGGAAGCAGGGTCGGGCAACTCCGTATCATTCATCAGGAATTTATATCTTTCTCCTGGCTGAAGACGGAATGAGCCTTGCCAATAACCGTGCTCTTTAGGCTTTAGCTCCTCATGCCTATTGCTGCCATCTATGTGTAATGCGACTCTTTGAGCATCAGGTGCCCAAACCAATACATTTGCCTTGCCATTCTTATAATTTACACCTATTGATCTTTTACTGACATCTATCTTATTCATGATTGATCATTACTACTACTGAGCGTGACTTCACATCAATTTCACTTGTTGCTTCAAACGCTTCAGCTCCTTTCTCTGTAATATTATCCGTATCAATAATCTTATTCCACTTTTTGCCGTACTTGGCCTCGGGCAGCTTATACTTTATATCTTGGTCAGAAGCATTGAATATGAGGTAGAAGCTATCGTCTACTATCTTTTCTCCTTTCGGACCTATAGAGTGTATGCCCTTACCATTCAGGTACACAGCCAAGGATTTGGCAAAACCATTGGTCCAGTCATCTTCGGTCATTTTATCGCCGCCTGGTTTGAACCATGCAATATCTTCTGTATTTGATGCCCTGATCTTTTGCCCCTGGAACCAGCCACGACGGCAGAACACAGGATGCGACTTGCATATATGAATGAGCTTTTTTGTGAAATCGAGCAATTCATGATCTGCGTTTTCCCAGTTTACCCATGATATCTCATTGTCCTGGCAATAGGCATTATTATTGCCCTGTTGTGTCCTGCCCATCTCATCTCCGGCTAATAACATCGGAACACCTTGGGATAAGAATAAAGTGGTAAGAAGATTTCGCTGCTGTTTTTTACGAAGATTTAGAATGTCCTGATTGTCCGTAGGGCCTTCGGCACCGCAATTCCAGGAGCGATTATTACTTTCCCCGTCATTGTTATTTTCTCCGTTGGCTTCATTATGTTTATCGTTGTAGGACACCAGGTCTGCTAGTGTAAAGCCATCATGCGCAGTAATGAAGTTGATACTTGCTGTAGGCCTGCGTGAATCTCCCCGATAGAGGTCTGAACTACCCGTAAGGCGCTCTGCAAACTCACCTAACATACTGTCTGCACCCCGCCAGAAATCGCGCATACAATCGCGATATTTACCATTCCATTCAGACCATCCGGGAGGGAAGTTGCCTACCTGGTAGCCACCCTCACCTACGTCCCATGGCTCGGCTATGAGCTTGACCTGTGAGATGATCGGGTCCTGGTAAATAATATCGAAGAATGAACTCAGGCGATCTACTTCATGCAGTTCGCGGGCCAGGGTTGCAGCAAGATCAAAGCGGAAACCATCAACATGCATTTCCTGTATCCAGTAGCGGAGACTATCCATGATGAGCCTGAGCACAGCCGGCAGGCGGGCATTCAGTGTATTGCCGGTGCCTGTGTAGTCCATATAATACCTTCTGTCATTGGCAAGACGGTAATAGGTCGCATTATCTATTCCCTTAAACGATAAGGTTGGCCCCATCTGGTTGCCTTCTGCAGTATGATTGAAGACCACATCAAGAATGACCTCGATGCCGGCACTATGCAGCTCCTTCACCATCTGCTTGAACTCATTCACCAGGTTGCCTTCTACGCCCGAACCGCTATATTGAATGGCAGGAGCAAAAAAGCCAATAGTGTTATAGCCCCAGTAGTTTGCCAGGTTCTTTTCAGTAAGATACCTGTCATCTACAAAGTAATGTACAGGCATGAGTTCCACGGTAGTTACACCCAGCTCTTTAAGATATTTAATAGATTCAGGATGAGCGAGACCGGCATAAGTACCACGCAATTTTTCGGGTATATGCTGATGTAGCTTGGTGAAGCCCTTTACATGCAGCTCATATATTATTGTCTTATGCCAGGGTACCTTAGGTGCAGTGTCGTTTTCCCAGTCAAAATATGGGTCTATTACAATACATTTGGGCATATTGGCCGCACTATCCATCTTGCTAAAGCTTAGATCCTCCTGTGGGTTGCCAATTTCATAGCCGTAAACGGGATCGGTTAGCAATATTTCCCCACCGATTGCCTTGGCGTTTGGGTCGAGCAATAGTTTATTTACGTTGAAGCGCATGCCATTGGCAGGATCATACGGGCCATCTACACGATAAGCATAAAGTTGCCCGGGCTGCATACCCGGCAGGTATATATGCCATATATGCCCTGAACGCTCAGTGACATTAAGCCTTAAAGTTTCGGTATCATCATTTGGGTCGTTAAAGAGACATAGGGTAACGGCAGTAGCGCATTCTGTATATAAAGCGAAGTTAACTCCATTCCCATCCCAAGTAGCTCCTAATGGGAAGGGTTTCCCCGGATATACTTCTATTTGCATAAAGATTTAAGTGTTTGAATGCTATATGCTAAAGAAGTATGCCAAGGTGATGACGGAAATTAGAAAAAAATACACTTTTCAATATCATACGGCTTGAAAACCATGCCTATAAGCCGTATTGCAATATAAAATATGGTATAACCAGGTATAAACCGGTATAAATGGTATATGGGAAGGTATGAGCAGGTATTGCGAGGTAATAGGAAGGTATAACAAGGTATAATACCCTCCCGGCCTCCCTAAAGGGAGGAGAATGTATTTCGGGTTTACAGAATGTCAAAGAGCATTGCTAAATAACCAATATGATGATTGGCTACTTAGCTAATGGCAAGGTACTATTATTAACAAGGGATTTCCAAATTAAGATATCAACAATGAATGTCATTTTTCAAATACAACAAAATCTGGTTTAGCTCCCAGCTCTATTAAAATATTTGTGAGATCACTCACCATTTTGTCAGGCCCGCAGACATAGAAAGGCTTGCTAAAATTGTTTATTGCTCTTTGTAAAAAGGCTTTATCAATATAGCTCTTAGGATAAGCGGTATTACTCTCGTCAGTAACTATGAAATGTGCATGAGCGCCCAATATTTCGCTTAGCTCCTCTTTCAGTATTATATCGTCGGCTGTCCTATTGCTAAAATAAAGTTGGTTATTATTGACCCTATTGTCTTTTTTCAACTGCCGGAGAATGGCTATAAATGGTGTGATACCGGCACCGCCAGCAATGAAATAACCTTCCCCCTTATAGTGAATAGCACCCCAAACATCCCTGATGATCAGCTCGTCGCCGGGAATCAATTTGTTGAGCTCGTTGGTAACGCCATTATGATCGCTATAAATCTTTATGGTGAATTCGAGATAATCCGCGTCATTTAAGCAGGTGAAAGTAAAAGGACGTTTTTCGTCTTTCCAGTTTTCTTTATTTATAGATACTTCAGTTGCCTGGCCGGGTTCGAAATGATACCCGCCCGGTTTAGCAATGCGAAAGGCTTTTACGTTATGTGTTACGTTGTGTACAGATAATATTTTAACAATGTGCTGTTCCATTAATTATAGTTGTAGTAGTTGCATCAATTCATTTTTTCTTTCTTTTTCAAAAGCGCCGTAGTAGCTACCGGTAATAGTGGCGCTACCCGTATCTTTTATGCCGCGCGATGCTATGCACAAGTGCTCTGCCTCTATGATAACGGCCACGTCTTCGGTATGCAGCTTCTCTTTTAAGAAACTTGCTATTTCCAGCGTCAATCTTTCCTGCACCTGGGGACGCTTGGAGAAATATTGCGCTGCCCGGTTCAGCTTAGACAGGCCTGCAATCTTGCCGTTTGATATGTATGCTATATGTGCTTTGCCTATTATAGGCACAAAGTGATGCTCGCAGCAGGAGTAAACAGGTATGTTCTTCTCCAGTATTATCTCGCCGTATTTGTACTTATTCTCAAAGAGGGTTACAGCAGGTTCATTTAATGGGTTGAGCCCGCTGAAGGTTTCATTTACAAACATTTTTGCCACCCGCAAGGGCGTATTTTTCAAGCTATCATCCGTAAGATCGAGCCCCAGGGTAATCATACTTTTCCGGAAATGATGCTCAATGATACTTATTTGCTCACTTGCAGGCAGCAAAGTTGTTTGCAAACTATCAGTTATGACTCTCTTATCTTTTTTAATATCTGTGCTTACTGATTCTTCTATGCGCATTATATTTTGTTTGTAGATTCCATTTTAGTGAGTTGTGCCAATGTGAATGCACTTATGGCCATTACCAGGTCGCGGACAGCTACATCGTAATAGTGTGTGAACAAGATAAGCTGCAGCGCAATACATATGAGCCAGGCCATTACAATATAAGCGCCTACTAAAGTGCGCATAAAGACAATGATACCTGCTATAATCTCAATAATACCAACCACTTTCATAAAAGTTGCGGGTTCCATCGGCAGCATGCTTCGGAAGCCTGTGCCCAGGTAGTCGGTCCAATTTGTGAGAATATTGGTAAATTTATCTAAGCCCGCCACTATGGGCACTATGCCAAAAGTGAGCTTTAATGTGTTTTGCAATTGATTTATGGTAGCCATACAATTTGTTTTGGTATAAGGATTAGATAAAGCAGTGCGGAAAAGGTTACAAAAATTATTTGTGCGAAATGTTGTAACCTTTTTAACCTTTTCTCATCTAATTAAATACGATCAATAATGGAGCAGACGATTATACAAGCGGAACAAACTCCTGATGCTGAGTTAATACAGCGCATACTGGCAGGGGAAAAGAGGCTTTTTGAGCAAATAATACGGAAGTACAACCAAAGGTTATTTCGTATAGGCATGTCTATACTGAATGACGATATGGAAGCAGAGGAAGCCATGCAGACAGCCTATATAAATGCTTATGAACACCTGGACAAGTTTAAGAACCGCTCCTCATTTGAAACATGGCTGATAAGAATAATGCTGAATGAATGCCTGGCCATCAAAAAGAAGCAGCAGCGCTTTAGTAATGAGGCAGAAAAACAACTTGAAAAGATCAAAACAATGGCAAGCCCTGATAATATACTGATGAACAAGGAACTTAGTGGCATACTTGAAAATGCTATCTCGCAGTTGCCTGAGAAATATCGCCTGGTATTTGTGCTGCGGGAAATAGAGAAAATGTCTGTAAAGGAAACGGGCGAAGCCTTGAATATAGAAGAGCCCAACGTGAAAGTGCGACTGAACCGTGCAAAGACCATGTTGCGTGAACATCTGAACGGATATATGCAGGATAATGTTTACAGTTTCCATCTCACACGCTGCGACAGGATCGTGAAAAATGTATTTGCCCGCCTTAATATTCTATAAGGCTATAAAGTAATTGTATACTGCAATGTGATGATAAAGGACTTATTTTATCCTGAATCATATTGTTGAAATGGCAAGTACAACATACCCTGAGATTAGTAGATCTGTTGTTATAAATGCACAACCTGCAAAGGTGTGGACGGCGCTTACACAGCCTGCTTTAATGAAGCAATGGATGTCGGAAACAGATTTCGATATTGTTACAGACTGGAAGGTGGGCGGCCCGATAACTATGCATGGTGACTGGTATAAAAAAGGATTTGAGAATAAAGGTGTCGTGCTGCAATATGAGCCGGAGCGCGTTGTAGCATATAGCCATCTTAGCTCGTTGTCACGATTGGAGGATAGGGTGGAGAACTATACGGTGCTGGAATTTCAATTAATACCAAACGGCGCCGAAACTAAGGTGGAGCTTACCTTGAGCAACTTCCCCACTGAGGCAATATATAAGCATCTGGCCTATTACTGGAGTGTGGCGCTGGAGCTGCTGCGCAAGTTTGCAGAACAATGACTTTTTGGATATTTCTTATT
>JBQCEX010000325.1:0-2886 GCA_051959855.1 Flavipsychrobacter sp.
GGCCTGCTCTGACTGAGGGTCCATAATAGAAGAAAGCAGACAGAGCGAAAAAGAAGTATGATTTAACGCAAAAAAGCAAGTATTGAACACGCAGCCATTTGCAAAAAGATGGTGCCATAAGACACTGAACAGGGCAAGCCCGAGTTATTTATAAGATTATCAATTGATAAGATTAAATGTTATGGCATTAGTTTTTTGTGTAAGTACGCAACAACAACTGTTAAACGACATATTAATTACCATAGCTTATGAATGAAAGGCTTACGGATATAAAAGAAAGGTATGAGCCGATAGAGAACTATGGGGTGATAGGAAATCTGCACACGGTAGTATTAATTTCAAAAAAGGGATCGATAGATTTCATGTCATATACAAGATTTGATTCACCCACGGTATTTGCAGCCTTATTAGATGCGAATAAAGGTGGTCATTTCTCAATAGACCCGACGATGGACAATATTGTTTACAAACAATTGTACCTGCCAGATACGGCTATATTGATCACCAGGTTTCTTTCTGACCAAGGGATAGCGGAAATAATGGATTTTATGCCTATTTATGAGGATGAGGCCAACTGTGCTATAGTGAGAAAGGTTACGACAATAAGAGGTGAAATAGATTATAAAATGCATTGTTGCCCGAGATTTGACTATGCCAGGGCAACACATACAACCATAAAAGAAACCGGGAGCGTAACATTTAAAGGCAATGACGAGCTAAGTTCTACCCTACACATTCTTAGTGATGCTGAGCTGGCAATAAATAATGGAGATGTATCAGCTTCCTTTACATTAAAGGAGCGGGAAAGTGTTTATTTTATTCTGGAATCTACTGAACATAAACAGCAGCGCACTGCATCTCTTACGGATTATATAGAGAATTGCTACAGAAACACAATTAGCTTTTGGCAGGGCTGGATTGAAAAATCGAACTACAGGGGGAGGTGGATGGAAATGGTGAACCGTTCGACGATTACTTTAAAGCTGTTGACATCCTATAGATTTGGCTCAGTAGTGGCCGCTGCAACTTTTGGACTACCTGAATCTATTGGCGGCAAACGCAACTGGGACTATCGATATACCTGGATACGTGATGCAAGTTTTACCATGTATGTATTTTTAAAGCTGGGCTTTATGGATGAAGCGGCTGCCTTTCTGAAATGGATACAGCGACAATGCGTAAAGGGCAGGCTGCAACTGATGTATGCAGTAGATGGCCGTACAGACCTGCAGGAATATTGCCTGGAGCACTGGGAGGGCTATAAAGGTTCTAAACCAGTGCGTATAGGTAACCAGGCCCACATTCAATTTCAACTGGATGTGTATGGTGAGCTACTGGACACCATCTATCTTTTTAATGCGTACGGCGGGGAGATTACCTATGGCTTCTGGCAGGAAATAGCACAGCAGGTGGAAATAGTAACCGAGAAATGGAAGGAACCCGACCATGGTATATGGGAAATACGAAACGACAAAAAAGAATTCCTGTATTCCCGGCTGATGTGCTGGGTGGCGATGGATAGGGCGATAAAAATAGCCGAGAACCGATCCTTTCCATACGACAGAGAAAAATGGGAAGCAGTGCGCAATGAAATATTCCATAGTATTTATGATGAGTTCTGGAATGAGGAGGTGCAATCGTTTGTGCAGTACAAGGGGACTACAGCTATTGATGCAAGTGCGTTGATGATGCCATTGCGCAACTTCATATCGCCTGTAGAGAGCAAATGGGTGAAAACCATGCATGCAATAGCTAATGAACTGCGCGTGGACGTGCTGATATACCGATATAATAACATGCTGACGCACGTGGACGGACTTACTGATGCGGAAGGCACCTTCAGTATGTGTTCATTCTGGTTTGTAGAATGCCTGGCCAAGAGCGGTCATGTGGAGAAGGCAAGAGAACTATTTGAAAAGATGCTGAGCTATACCAATCATTTAGGCTTATTCTCGGAAGAGATTGGTGCTAAAGGTGAGCAATTAGGGAACTACCCACAAGCATTTACACACCTGGGACTAATAAGTGCTGCACTGACACTAAACGAACTTCTGGGTAAAGAAGAGAAAGACAAGTATAAATAGAAAAAGGGTTGCAATACTGCAACCCTTTCGTGACCTTGTCAGGATTCAAACCTGAAACCTTTTGATCCGTAGTCAAATGCTCTATTCAGTTGAGCTACAAGGCCATTCCGTTTTAACGGACTGCAAAGATAGGAAGTCTATCTGATTTTGCAAAGTCCTAATTCCAGAGTTTATAAATTTTTTCTTCTGAAATATACCGTTGCGGGAAAGATGTAATTTGGCGCTGCAAATACAACAGCAGAATGAATATTGAAATATGGTCTATAGGCAAGGAGAATGAAGCATTTATTGAGGAGGGGATCAGATATTATTTTCAAAAAACCAAGCCTTATAACCCTGTTGAGCTGGTAATATTACAGACGCCTAAAAAAGCAGCTACGACTGATATAGAGCGCACAAAGCAACAGGAAGAAGAACTGATATTAAAAAAACTACAACCACAACACTACCTGATATTGCTGGATGAAAGAGGCAAAATGCTGAATTCAGTACAGTGGTCGCAGCAGTTTCAGCAATGTATGAACCAGGGAGTAAAGACACTTGTGCTGCTGATAGGCGGGGCCTTTGGCGTGACGGACAATGTGCGGAAACAGGCCAAACAATGCTGGAGTCTTTCTTCACTGGTATTTCCTCATCAGTTAGTGCGGCTAATATTAGCTGAACAAGTATATAGAAGCTTTAGCATACTTAATAACTCACCGTACCATCATGTATAATGGTGTAAATTCGCAGGCTGTAAGCAAGTAAACATATTCATGTACACCATCATTATCATCATTGTAACTGCAATAGTATCGCTAGC
>JBQCEX010000326.1:0-13313 GCA_051959855.1 Flavipsychrobacter sp.
GTTCTTCATTCAACTTTTGGAGTATTTTATAGTTCTTCCCAAAACCAAGACAGTAGGCAATATGAGTATCCATACCTAAATCTATCTGCTGCCGTAAAGAAGAGAGAATAAAAGGCATCACAGCATCCATCAAATCTTTTCTGTCATAATAGTTGTAGTTTACTTCTTTACCCTTGCTATTTGTTTGGGTAAAACCTAAAGGGCAAACTGAATTAATATAAAATTTACTGTAAAATTTCTCCACTCCTCCGTATGCATCTATCATGCGATATATAAATTCGGATGAAGGCTCATGCTTTTTGGGAAGATTGCTCTGAATGCCACATTTTTCTTCAAGCCGTTTGGGGTCTGTAAATGATACACCTGTAAGTCCAGAGCCAAATCGGCCTGGGTTTATACCAATAATAAAGCGTCTTTTATTGTTATCGCTGTAATATTTTTTAAAGAACAACGAAGAGCAACGCAAAGCTTCCTCACTTTCTTTATAAGGATTCATGATGCTGATACCCTCGGGCAATGTCCCTTTATAGGCAATCGTTTTATTGAAATGAATGATCCTATCTGCTAAGGTGTTCAATTTGCTTGAGTTTGAATAGGCAAAATAACATGAAATTCAGACCCGATATTTTCCTGCGACTTTGCAAAGATCAAACCGCTATGGTTAATCATTATTTTATTACACAATGCCAGGCCAATACCTGTGCCTTCATATTCAGATCTATTGTTAAGCCGCTGAAAAATTTCGAAAATTTTATCTGCATACACCTGGTTAAAACCGATACCGTTATCCTTTATTGTTATTTCGCAATAAGATAATTTTTTGCTTAGCCCCTGGCGTGAATCTATCTCTTCTGAAGAAAGCTCTTTTGAGGAAATATCTATAGCAAGCTGTCTATCTGAAGCAGCAAATTTTAGCGCATTGCTCAAAAGATTATAGAAAAGTTGATTCATCTGGAAAGGAATAGCGTTAATAACAGGTAGCGGATGCACATTGATAACAGCTTTTTTATTACTGATTACTATTTCCAAATCATTCTTCACATTATTCAACACATTATTCAAATCAGTTGCAACGAATTCACTTTCGGTACGACGTAGTCTTGAGAAATTCAGCAGGTCAGTGATAAGCTGGGACATACGAACAGATGCGGAAGTAATTTTATTTATGTAAGAATTAGCGTTATCAGTTAATGCGCTAGCGTATTTGTCTGACAACAAATTGGCAAAAGTTTGAATTTTGCGCAACGGCTCTTGCAGGTCATGGCTTGTAATAAAGGCAAATTGTTCCAGTTCTTTATTAGATCTGATCAGCTCGGCATTAACCTCATTGAGATCGTTTGTACGCTGCTGTACCCGTTCTTCCAGGTTTTGGGCTAACTCACGAAAACTTTCTTCGCTTCGTCTCAGTGCTTCGGTTGTGTTACGCTGTTCAGTAACGTCAAGAGATGTACCATACATCTTTAAAGGAACATTGTTTTCATCAAATACTACTTTACCTTTAGTCTTTACCCAATGTACAGAGCCATCTTTCCATAAAAGCCTGCATTCGTAGTCAAGTAGCCCGGTAGCAAAAGCGAGCGCTATAGCCTGGTTTCTTTTCTCCCGATCATCCGGATGCAGCACCGCCAAGAATGCCATATGGTCTAAACCACTGGTTCTACCATAACCGTATATCTCAGCGAGACGTTCTGAATGAATAAATTCATCGCTATCAATTATCCATTCAAATGTGCCCATTTCAGCGGCCTCAATCGCTAAGCGCGAGCGCTGCTCTGCTTCATTTATTTTATTGCGAGCTATTACCTGACTGGTAATATCTATGCCTACGCCCATAACGCCCGTAACGTTATCGTCCGCATCAATCATAGGCTCATACACAAAATTGATATAAAGGGTTTCCGGAGCACCATTTCGTATGAGTGTCACAGGGGCGTCTGTTGCGATATATCGTTCCCTATGCTCACAAACCTTATTTAAAATATCAGTATAACCAGCCTCAATTAATTCCGGAAAAGCCTCAGCAAAGGGTTTGTTCATTACCTGATCCGGAGCCTTGCCCCATAGTTCAATTGCCCTGTCATTAGCCAACTCGATTAGGAAATCTTTCCCAGTCAGGATAGTTATGGCAAACGGGCTTTGCATGAATATATTTCGAAGATTCGTCTCGGCCGTTTCCCTGTTTTTCGATATCCTGATATTCGCATCGATACGCATGACAAGCTCGCGTGCAGAAAAAGGCTTTACCATATAATCGTCAGCACCAGCATTCAACCCTTCCACAGTAGCCTCTTCACCTGCACGGGCAGATAACAGAATGACTGGTATGCCTGCTGTAGTACTATTGCTCTTCAGCTGCTTTACCAATCCAAAGCCATCCATTTCAGGCATCATAATATCGCTGAGGATGAGATCAGGGACCTTGCGATATACTTCTTCCAATGCCTGTTTACCATTCTCAACTGCTGCTACATCAAATTTGTCTTTCAAAAGTCGATTGATGTAGTCACGCATATCTGCGTTGTCATCAGCTAACAGCACATACGGTTTCGCCTGCTGTGCAGATCGCTTTTGGCCGAATAGCTGTAATGGCATACCGGGCTCAGCAATATCGTTAATGATATCTGCAGCATGTTTTTCTTCTATAGGCAGCCATCTCATTGCTTCCTGAACGAATGCATTTGCAGACAATGAGCTATCGGAAGAAATATTTTTTTCTACTAGGGTATTCGCATGCAGATGTTCTTTACCTAATGGTATGGAAACCGTAAATACAGAACCCTTACCTAATTCACTGTGTAATGAAATAGTACCCTTATGCAGCTTTACCAGCTCCTGAACCAGAGACAGCCCGATACCTGTGCCTTCCTGGCTGCGACCCTTTACATGTTGTACCCTGTGAAAACGTTCGAATACCTTATCAATCTGATCTGCAGGAATGCCCACGCCGGTGTCCTTGACTGAAAGAACGGCTCTGCCATTCCCTTCCTTCAGATGCAACGTGATTTTACCATCAGTTGTATACTTAAATGCATTGGAAAGCAGATTAAGCACTATTTTATCCCACATATCCCTGTCCACGTAAACAGGAGTTGTAAGTTCGCAATTCACAATAAATTCCAAACCTGCCTTTTCAATAGCTGACCTGAAGGTGCTGGCAATATCGCGAGTGAGGGTAGCTATATCAGTAAGTTGAAATGAGGCTTGCATACGGCCAGCCTCAATACGGGAAAAATCGAGCAAAGAATTTACCAGCTTAAGCAATCTTAATGCATTTCTATGGGTAACCTCCACATTTTCTCTATGAAATTCAGTTAGCTGCTCTTTATCCTGCAACATATCAGACAGCGGACTGAGCATGAGTGTAAGAGGCGTGCGAAATTCATGACTTATATTGCTGAAAAACGTGGTTTTCGCCCTGTCAATCTCCAATAGAGCTTCTGTCCTTTTTCTCTCCTCTTCAAAAGCATGTACCTTATTAATACTGGTTGCTACCTGGTCTGTAATAAGGCGAAAAAAGCTTTCGTATTTTTCATCGAAGCGGCGATATGGATTGAGCCCTATCACCATAACCGCATAGGGAACACTTTGGTCAGTTTGTGAAACCGGTATTACTAAAGCTTTATCAGGAGGTTTGCTCCATGCTCCGCTGGGAAGAGGGGCATTAAATTTAGCCGTCAGAAGGTCAATGATCTGAAACTGATTGGACCTGACAACCGCGAATAAATGCCAGAGCGTTTCTTCATCTGTATCAAAAACAATATTCTCTGGCGCAATAGATTGAGGTAAATCATCTACACTTTTCGAGAAGAGATTCGCATATTTTCCATTTTCCTCCACCTGGTAAATAAGTGCAAAGGGAAAATCCTGCGGGTTTTCCTTTAGCACCTGCATGGTACGTTCATATACCTCAGCGTTAGCCTTGCAATCAAGTACATTCTTACCAAGATCTTTTAGTGTGCGCAATTGCCTTTCGCCAATGATGCGTTGTGTATCGTCGGTATTGGCACAAATAATGCCGCCTATGCCGCCTTCATCAGCCGGCACAGGGCTATACGAAAAGGTATAGTAAGTTTCCTCAGGATATCCATTACGTTCCATGATCAACAACAGGGCTTCATCGTAAGTGCCCTCATTATCGCGCATGGCTTTTTCAGCCCTTGGGCCCACTTCATCCCATATTTCGCGCCATACTTCGCGGGCAGGAATGCCCATTGCAGCAGGGTGTTTGCCACCTACAATCGAGATATAAGCATCATTATAAATATTGATCAGTTCCTTACCCCACCATACAAACATTGGCTGACGAGATGTCATTACTATTCTAATACAAGTCTTTAGGCTTTGCGGCCAGGTATCAACACTTCCTAAAGGAGTATTGGACCAATCAATAGAGCGAATAAGTGCTCCGGTTTCACCGCCGCCCAGTAAAAAATCATGCGTGTGAGATACCTTTATCTTGCTTAGCTCCATGGAAAATTGAAAATAGGTTTATAAATTTATATGGAAATTTTTCCTATTATCAAATAGAAAAAAAGTTGTTTTGTAATTGCTTATAATATAATCATGCCCGTGGAGAGAAAACTTTTTATAATAGACGATGACACTGATGATATTGAATTCTTTTGCGAGGTGCTACATGAGATAGACGAGGAAATAAAATGTACTTATGCATTAAACGGGGAAATAGCTTTAAAAGAGTTGATGGAATCTACCATTTTACCAGATTTCATTTTTGCAGATATGAATATGCCCCGCGTAAATGGGAAAGAACTGCTAAAAGAAATTAAGGCAACTGAGATATTGAAGCATATTCCAGTAATAATATATTCTACCACCGGTGCTGAAAATGATATTAATGAGATAAAGCAACTTGGTGCAAAGGACTTTTTAATAAAGCCAACCAGAAAGGATGAACTGATGAAGCAGCTAAAAACAGTACTAGATGCATAATAACAAAAGAGCTGCCATAAGGCAGCTCTTTTTATAAATATTGATATAGCTTAAGCTATAGTAATTGATTCATCAAGGTAAACATCCTGTATAGTTTTCAGCAGTTCTACACCTTCGTTCATTGGCTTCTGGAACGCTTTGCGACCACTAATGAGACCCATACCACCCGCGCGTTTGTTCACAACTGCAGTTGTAACTGCTTCAGCCATGTCGGTAGCACCCTTTGATTCGCCACCTGAGTTGATAAGACCTACACGGCCCATATAGCAATTAGCTACCTGGTAACGGCAAAGATCTATTGGGTGGTCAGTTGTTAGCTTATCGTAAACCAGCTTGTTTGTTTTACCAAAGTTTAATGCATTGTAACCACCATTGTTAGTTGGCAATTTTTGCTTAATGATATCAGCTTGTATCGTTACGCCCAGATGGTTAGCCTGGCCTGTAAGGTCTGCAGCTGTATGGTAGTCTATCCCATCTTTCTTGAAAGCAGAATTGCGCAGATAGCACCAAAGGATGGTAGCCATGCCCAGCTCATGTGCATATTCGAATGCTTTAGCAACTTCCACTATCTGGCGTGAGCTTTCCTCAGAGCCAAAGTAGATAGTAGCACCTACCGCTACAGCGCCCATGTTCCATGCATCTTTAATAGTGCCGAACATGATCTGGTCGAAGCGGTTGGGATAAGAGATAAATTCGTTGTGGTTTATCTTAACTATGAAAGGGATTTTGTGCGCGTATTTACGTGCAACTGCACCCAGTACACCATATGTAGATGCAACCGCGTTACAGCCACCTTCTATAGCCAGTTTTACAATATTTTCAGGATCGAAATAAATCGGGTTTGGCGAAAACGAAGCACCTGCGCTATGTTCTATACCCTGATCAACAGGAAGGATTGATACATAACCAGAACCGCCAAGACGACCATGATCCATTATATTATTCAGACTGCGTATAGTTTGCAGGTTGCGGTTCGATTGCAGCCATACGTTGTCCAGGTGATTGGCAGAAGGCAGATGAAGAGATGACTTATCTATAGTCTTAGAAGTGTGACCGAGATAATACTCAGCCTTATCAGCCAGTAACTCTTGTATTTTTGATGCAGCCATAGAAGCGATTAATTTTTTAAAAAGTCGTGCAAAGGTAAGCTACCATTCGCAAATGTGAAAATATGACAATATAAAAACAGAAATAATATTTGCCATCAACTGCTTATGGCGTAATCTGAAATATCTTCAGGCCCTTTATAGCATTATTAGTTACCTCTGTAAATGGATGCCCTTGCTCATCTTTCATTTGTATGGCATCCTGGTCGGCCGGGTTGCAGTAAAAGAAATAATAATTCACCTTGTACCGCCGCATTTCTGCTAACAGATTGGCGGAGCTGATCTCAAAATGCTCTATGGTATAATAAGGCATGTGTGTAAACAGGGCAGTAGCGGGTGCCCAATTAGGATTATCGTTTGATGTGAATGTTCCGTGAATGCCTAATGCCTTTATTCTTTGCGCATTTACATAAATGTCCTCCCCTTTTCTGAATAATGTTTTCATGTCGAAGAAAGGATAGATCATAAATGATATGGCGAAGCAAAACGTTGCCAGGTAGTAAGCCAGCTTAGTATCAAAATAACTTCTGAAGTACATGATCCACGTAGCGCCAAATATCATACCTGTATAGGCCAATAGCCATATATAGCGTGCTTCAAAATGCTGCAATACATAGCCCGCAGGCATAATAAGCGAAGCCCAGAGCAGAATGAGATGATTAGTATTAAATATCTGCTGATTTCTTCGGAAAAACATAACGAACATACTGGCTAGCAGCACTGCCGGCAGCAAGCCGCTAATGTCATTAATAAAATGTCCTCCCTGCACGATTGCCAGTCCACAACGGACTATACGCAGCATGAACAGCCTGGGGCTTTCAAACATGGAATACAAATGGCCCTGAAAGACAGATGGATCTTCAATATTAGCTGGTGAATTGTCGTATGGAGGAGGTATGAGATATTTAACATCAGCACGAAATGTTTTATGACCGATTAGTGACCAGGAGGCATTCATAGCCCCGGCATTGCTGATGGTCCATTTGCCGTATTTGCCGTGCAGCAGGTACAGCCATGGTGACATGGCTAATAGCATGACTACCATAAATGTAACAAATGGTTTTATGGCAGTTTTATATATCTTTTGCTCCTTACGGCATAGTATAATAAGCGTAATAGCCAAATGCAGGATAATAAAGTAAAAAGAGTAGGTTTTTGCGAAGTAGGCAACTGCAGCAATAATGCCACATAATACCCATTTCCAGGCTCTTGAAAGAAAGTTCTTTGAAGTAACCAATAACAGGTAACAGATAAGAAAAGCATTCTGCCAGAGATCATCAAACAACTGCTCGTAAGAGCAATAAACAAGAAACACAGAAAGGCTAAGCATTAGTGCAGTAGCAATGAACCTATCAACGTTGAAGCGCCTGAACAGGAAAAACGTAGCTATAATAATGCTAACACAGGCACCGGTATTTACCAGGTGGGCTGCCAGCAACTCATCCATGCCATTTTTCATGCATAGGGCTACCAGCCAGGGGCTAAAAGGGCTCCAAAGTCCATTTATGGCCCGCATGTCACCAGCCACATAGCGGCGTGCAAGGGTAATGTAAGCTACAGAATCTGAATCTATATAATATTTGTAATAGGGATATGTAGCAATGAACAGTGCAACAAACGCACATAGCGATAGTAAAAGAGGAATAATACTTTTATTGCCAGGTACCTTTGTTTTATCCATACTTGTGAGCTAAATAATATTCAAGATACAAAAGACCAATTAATATGCAGTAAGAAGCTCACTAAAATATGGAATGGCCTGCAGCAGTCTGCTGCCATACCAGCTAAACATTTCGCCGTCTACTAATAATACAGTTGCATCCGGTAACACAGCTTTTATCTCGGCTATATGTTTTTCTTTAAAAGGAAATGGTTCAGACGATAACAAAACCAATTCAGGTTGCCGTTGTTTTAGTTCCTCTATGTCTACTTCCGGATAACGTTGTTTGTCGGCAAATACATTTTCCCAGCCTATGGCATTGATCATGTTACTGATAAACGTATCTGCGCCTACACTCATCCATGGGCGATACCAGATAAAATAGGCGACCTTTTTAGGCAATGTAGCGCGTTGCAAGGAAGAAAAGCCGAAACTTATATCTGCTACTATGCTGTTAGCTTGTTCTTCCCTATCAGTAACCAGACCTATCGTACTGATCATATTAAGAGCATCGTCCAATGTTTGTATGTCACTTATCCATACCGGAAATTCAGCAGTTAATGCATCTATCTGGTCTTTTTCATTTTCTTCTTTGTTGGCTATAATAAGATCTGGCTGCAGGCTGCGTACTTCATCTATATTGATGACCTTAGTCCCCCCCACTCTTGTTTTGTTCCTGAACCAATCCTCAGGGTGAACACAAAATTTTGTTATACCCACGACCTCATTTTCGAGACCAAGATCAAATAACAATTCTGTTTGAGACGGCACCAGCGATATAATACGCTGTGGCGGATAAGGTATTAAGACTTCTCTACCCATCATATCTGTGAACATACGGGCAGCCATCAATCAAACCTTTTATAATAAAACAGTACAAAGAAGCTGAACAGCACATCGAGAATGAACATATCGCTCACATATATTGCCAGATCATTTGGAGATTTTAACGCAAAGCGTAAAATCAAATCTATTACAGTAAGCGACAGATATCCGATAGCAGCCCATTTACGCATATCACAGATGAAGAACCAAAAAATAGTATAGCCTACTATCCATAATATTTGAATCCACAAGTATGATTCACCTATGTCGTTCCATATAGTATAGATGAGCATGGCTATATGGAATAAAGCCACCAACGGGAAAAGTTGTGGTGGCTTTTTTATGAGATCGCGTACAAATGTTTTTATATCCCGCACGGCTTATCCTTTAGAAAAAGCGTTAAGAATATCATACTTAGTAAGTATATGGTATTGGCCGCTGTCGTCTTTTGTCAGCACTGCGCCATTATCCTTGTTTATAAAGTTTGTCAAACGTTCCAGCTGAGTATTCATTTCTACAACGGGCAACTCCTTTTCCTTTACATCAGCAATGTTGAAATCTTTCACATTGGCATCTTCTATTAAGCGCTTAAAGAGTCCACCTTGTGTTACAGAACCTGTCATCTCGCCATCCTTCATGGTTGGTATCTGCTCTATATCATACTTCTTCATTAGCTCCAGTGCGTCGCTTATTTTGGCATCTTCATCTATTGTTACCAGCCTGCGATGGCCCAGACCACCAATAAGGTCTTTCACTGTTTTCACATCCAGGAAGCCGCGGTCCAGCATCCACTCGTCATTATATATTTTGCCGACATAGCGACTACCATGGTCGTGGAATATTACTACCACCACATCGTCTTTTTTCAGCTTGTCTTTCAACTGCTTCAGCCCTGCTATTACAGAACCAGCCGAATAGCCAACGAAAATGCCTTCTTCTTTAGTAATGCGACGTGCCATTACGGCGCCATCCTTATCGGTTACCTTCTCAAAAAGATCTATTGCATTGCGGTCGTAGTTTTCAGGCACAAAATCTTCCCCAAAGCCTTCTGAAATATAGGGATGCACTTCGTTCATATCTATCTCGCCTGTATCGAACCATTTCTTCAGCAGTGAGCCATAAGTATCTATAGCCCATACCTGTATGTTTGGATTCTTTTCCTTCAGGTATTTGCCAGTACCTACTATGGTACCACCCGTACCGGCAGCTACTACCAGGTGCGTTACCTTACCCTCAGTTTGCTCCCATATTTCAGGGCCGGTTTGCTCATAATGTGCCAGGCGATTGGCCAGGTTATCGTATTGGTTTACATACCATGAGTTAGGCACTTCTTTATTCAGCCTGCGAGATACCTGGTAGTAAGAACGAGGATCTTCAGGCTCTACATTCGTAGGACAAACTATCACTTCTGCGCCCAGCGCTTTCAATATGTCGGCCTTCTCTTTTGATTGTTTATCAGTAGTTGTGAAAATGCATTTATAACCTTTGATGATAGCCGCCATAGCCAGGCCCATACCTGTATTGCCGGATGTACCTTCTATTATAGTGCCGCCCGGCTTTATCTTACCTTCAGCCTCTGCCACTTCCAGCATTTTCAGTGCCATACGGTCCTTTATAGAGTTGCCGGGGTTGAAACTTTCTACTTTAGCATATACTTTACACGGCAAATCCGCCACCACTTTATTCAGCTTCACTAAGGGAGTATTGCCTATCGTCTCCAGAATATTGTTATAAACGCGTTTCATAAAAAATCAAAAGATTGAACTGCGCGAAGGTAAAAAATTAAAGGCAGTTTATAATTGGTTGCTGCTGGTATGAAGTTTTGGCCTTTCTTATTGCGATCAGCAATACTTATATGAAGCGATTACATATTGATTCTACAACTATTAATTCTCTTGCTTATAACCCGGATGATCGGCTGCTGGAAATTGAATTTCAGGGAGGTAAGGTATATCATTATTATGATGTGCCGGAATCAATTTATTATTCTTTGTTGAAAGCAGAATCGGCAGGCAGATATTTTAATGAAAATATCCGCGATGTCTATAAGTATCATATAATAGCATAATTAATTCACCATATCCTTTTCTTCCCGTGATCTTATTCTTATTGACAGGCCTGCAAAAGCATCCATACTACTAATATTATTAAACAATAAATTACCTACCGTACTAGACCCAATATAAAACGGCCCTGCATATAATATAAGCCCGAAAGTACCTTGTTTGTAAGAGTTGAAAGAAAAAGGGATACTTAAGCCATACTCCTTCCACAATGCCCGGGGAGTAACCGTGAATGTAGTTATATAGTGCGAAGCATACTTATCTGCAGACGGCGCACGCAAATTTATCAGCATGTTAAAATTCACCCAGCCGTTTACCGTAGCACTGTTATATACTTTCATATCAGCGTTTATATGCAAGGCTGTTGGCAAACCCACCCTAAACTTCGATTTACTGCCTGTTTGCTTTATCAGACTGTCTTTCCCGTATTTATAAAGCATTTGGCCGTAGGTGGTACTTGCACTTTTATCTATAGTATCTAACTGAATGGCATTTATTTTCGCTGAGTAGCTGCCGGTAGTGCTGGACGCGATATAATTGATGCTGCCTACATCTGTAATAGAAATGGCTGCCCTGAAGTCATAGCCATCGCGCTTACCGGTATTTTCATCTATTGGCGTATGGACATATACTATTCCGGCATCAAGCCCAAAACCAGTGTTATTAATGCCATTTTGCAATGCATTGCCCAATGTAAAACTACTTAGCCATTGGTTGGCATAAGGAGTAAATGCTATGTTTGCAGTGCCATTCACTGCGCCTATCGTGTTATTACCGAGGTCATTGAAAGTGGCGTGAGGTATCCCTATGCCGGCTGCACCAAAGCCCATTAGTACCTTGGCAGACACACCGCCGGTAAGTGTATTATCACCATCGCTGATGAAATATCCTCCGTAAGTGAGATTCAACTCACTGAACATCTGGCTATTGAAAGAAAAATTATTGATTACATACTTGTGTGCAGTATCGCCCTTGGTTTTATCTATCTGGTTGAAAACTTCATCACTCACATTATCTGCATTCATCAGGTACCGAAGCCGTGTACTAACGCCAAAGCTAAACCTCTTTTTTACTCTAAAAGTAACAGCAGGTCCCTGCAAATCCATATTCAGCCAAAATGCCTTTGTAACCCTGCTATTATTTTTTATCAGGTTACTATTGTCTGAAATATTTCCGTTTACAGTATAGCCTGAATTGCCTACTAAGAAGCTAAGCGCCGCCGCATGTATCTGATAATTGTCATCATTTACCACATAGGCCGGATTCTTAAACATGCCGCCTGCGTCGTTGTCATGTACAAGTCCCACAAATGATTGTCCAAAAATGCTTTCGGATGCGAAAAGAAAGAAAAACAATATATATATGGGCTTCATGAGGCAGTTAACATATTAGTTTCACTAAAATAGAAGATTAAATACAATTTAAAAATCATAGAAAAGCCATATTTATCGCTTGCCGTCAACTGTGCTATGGTTATCTTTGCGCTAAATTTTTATTTCTCACTCCCAAAAAAACTATAATAATGAAAGTAACTGTAGTGGGTGCCGGTGCTGTGGGTGCAACATGTGCAGACAATATTGCTCGTAAAGAACTGGTAGAAGAACTGGTACTCCTGGACATTAAAGAAGGCTTTGCTGAAGGTAAAGCGCTTGACATTACGCAAACAGCGTCTCTGCTGGGTTTTGACACTCGTGTAATAGGTGTTACCAATGACTACGAGAAGACTGCCAACTCTGATGTTGTAGTGATCACTTCTGGTATTCCACGTAAACCGGGTATGACGCGCGAAGAGCTGATAGGCACTAATGCACGCATTGTAGAGGATGTTTGCAAAAACATTCTGAAGCACTCACCCAATGCCATTATCGTTGTAATATCTAACCCAATGGATACTATGACTTACCTGGCATTAAAATCTACAGGCTTACCTAAGAACCGCATCATAGGTATGGGCGGCATACTGGATAGCGCCCGTTTCAAATGCTACTTACAGCAGTCACTGGATTGCTCTCCTAACGACCTGCATGCTGTAGTTATAGGTGGTCACGGTGATACTACTATGATACCGCTTACACGCCTGGCTACCCTTAATGGCACACCGGTATCTAACTTCCTGGACGAAGCCAAACTGAAACAAATAGCTGCTGATACAATGGTAGGCGGTGCTACCCTTACCAAACTGCTGGGCACTTCTGCATGGTATGCACCTGGCGCTGCCGGAGCTGCACTGGTAGAAAGCATCATTCGTAATGAAAAGAAAGTATTCCCTTGCTGCGTGTACCTGGATGGCGAATATGGCCAGAAAGATATTTGCATGGGCGTACCTGTAGTAATAGGCAGCAAAGGCTGGGAAAAAATAATAGATTACAAACTGAATGAAGAAGAACAGGCGTCTTTCAACAAGTCTGCTGAAGCTGTACGTAATATGAACAGCGTACTGGACACACTTGTTCAGGCTTAATCCTTAAATACTTACAGTAAATAAAAAAGTCTGCCCTTTGGCAGACTTTTTTATTTACTGTATATCGTTATAATTATTTACCGGTACGTCCTAAAAAAGCTAAAGCTCTAGCAAGAATGCCAGAGCTTCATTTACACCTTATGAAAATTATACCCAATGCAATATTACATCATCCAATTGAAAAGTAAATCAGTTTTCAAAAAAATTCGCAATTTTTTGCGTTTTATATGTGAATGTGCAAAATCAAT
>JBQCEX010000327.1:0-5593 GCA_051959855.1 Flavipsychrobacter sp.
AAGTACCTGTAATACCTTGTATGATGATGATAGGTTTATAATCCAGTCGCTTTTTAATAATAGCTGTAGGAATTATTTCAAACATTTTAACAATAAGTCCTATTTCAAGTATATAGATAAGATATTTAATAGTAATGCTATTATAATACGCAGCCCAATATGGCGCCAGCAATACTATTATCAGTGCTATAACTGCAATTAAAAAAACGTTCAACCAAAAGGCACTGTTTACTATTTCTTCACCATTGCCATCTTTCTTGTAAACAAGATAATCGCCAATACTACTGGGGCCTAAATTGTCAATAATAAGTATTAGCGACCATGAGATGGACATCAATCCGAAATCTGCCTTCGTCAAAATTCTTGCCAGGTACGATATGACGAACAAGTTCAACAAGCCAGCCCATATTTTCCTTATAGTTAGTAAGGCGCTTGCTTTACCCGTAATCCTGGCGACGTCCATGTATATGCTTTGCTATTGGGTTTAGTTTATTAGAAACTAAAAGGCAACATATTATTTGCTATTGATTAACCCGTAGTTGTGCGCCCATTTCTGAAGAGCATAAATAATCCAAACACCCCATCCATTCCCTTGCCCTTCGTTCAAGAAGCTATGTACATAATCTTTCAGCATCACTTCATCGTAGTGATCACTTCCAAATAATTCGCTTTCAAAAATTAAATGATGCAGATCATCTTTCAGTTCATCTTTTAAATACGAGCTATATGGAATGGAAAAACCTTTCTTTTTCTGATAGATCACATCACTGGGATAAAAATCTTTCATTGCATTCTTTAAGATGAATTTTGGTTCCCGATGTTTCAATGTAAGTTCAGGAACAACCTGCCAGGAAAAATCTATAACTCTTTTATCCAAAAAAGGAACACGGACTTCAAGGCTATTATACATGCTGGCCCTATCCACTTTCACTAATACCCTTTGTAAATGTGAGTAGAATTCATTCCATCTTAGCCAATTAAGCAAGGTCGGGTTATCAGCTTTTTTTGAACTGAATGAATATAAATAATCAATTTCAGCACTATGCTGCGTCTCACCAAACAAACTATCGACAAAGCTGAGTGACAGGTGCGTATGTTTATGCAATTGCCATTTACCAATGGTATCAAACGCATCCACTGCGTAGGTTATGTTCTTGCCTTGCATACGATGAGCTGTTGCAAGAACTTTTCTCGGAAGCTTGGAATAATTAAAATACCTGGAATTATCACACATACCCATAAATCGTGGGTAGCCCCAAAATAATTCATCACCGCCATCGCCAGATAACATTACGGTAGAATGTTTTCTGGCCAGTTTGGTTAATATGTATGTTGGCAGTGAACTCGGATCTCCAAAAGGCTCAGAATATGCTTTGAAATGCTCATCGGATAGCTTAATTACTGAAGCTGGATATAAGGTTTCTTCAATAAGATCAACATTAATACTCTTGCTATATAGCTGAGCCTGATGTAATTCAGATAATTCAGGGTCTTCTACGTTAAATGTAAATGCTTTGATCTCCGGCTTATACAAGCGTGCTGCCGCAGTAACTAACGGCGAATCAATGCCACCCGATAAAAAGGTTGATATGGGCACATCGGATACTAGCTGGTCATGTACTACCTCCTTAAATATATCCTCAAAAGCTTTAGTGGTTACTCTGTCAGTTTCGTTATATTGTTTAAGACCGTCCTGCGGTGAATAATTTTTATACTGTATTTCTTTAAATTCCAGACTTGTATTAATAGTAATCATTTCGCCTGGTCTGACCTGAAATATATTTTCAAATACAGTATTAGGCGCCTGCATAAAACCCAGTTCAAAATAATCGCACAAGCCATTTTTACAAACCTTCAGCTGATGCTTAAATGAAGGATGGTTAAATATTTGATCAAATTGAGACGCGAATACTATTGTATCTTTTTCTCTTCCATAAAATAACGGTTTTATCCCCGCAAAATCTCTTGCTAACAATAACTCTCTTGTATCTCTATCATACAAAGCCAATGCAAACATTCCATTTAAAAGGGCTGGCAATTCTTTTTTATCAACCAACTCAGTGAGTTGTGCCACAACTTCCACATCACTACCAGATCTTAGCTGTCCTTCATTAATGTTATACTGTGCCTGTAACTTCTTATAGTTATATATCTCACCATTTAGAATTACAACAAATCTACCAGAAGGAGAGATAATAGGTTGCATACCGTTATTACTAGTATCGAGAATGGACAAACGATTAAAACCGAATTGCACATAATCATCTGTCCATGTACGCTGCGCATCCGGCCCACGCCGTTTACTTAGATTTAGCAATGCGTTAAATGTTGCTTTATCCGTAACCGCCTTTTTCGAAACTTCCCCTAGTATTCCGCACATGTGTTAGTTCCCTCTTAATATTTGTTGATACATTGCTGTCAATCGCTCAATTTCTTTATCAACGGTAAACCTTTGCGAACTTTCAAAACTCTTTTCGCAAAAAGCAATATACTTTTCTTTATTTGACCAAAGATCAATTGTGTCTGCAACTAATTTGTCTATTTCCCAAAAAGGGTAACAAATCGCAGATTCGCCAGGTATTACAGCCTCCGGTAAACCGTCTGAATCTGAAATGATAGCCGGAATACCAAATGACTGCGCCTCTAAAATGCTTGATGACAATGCTTCTGAAACAGATAACTGTAGAATAAGATGATAGGATTTCAGCTTTCCCATCAAGACTTCATACGATACTTTACCAATTACATTAACATGTTTATGTAGCTGAAAGCGATCAACTAAGTAATATACTTCACCTAAGTCAACTCCGTCGCCATATATATCATATTGAATGTCTAAACCTTTCTCAATAAGCTTTTTGATAAATAGAAGATTACCTTGAATATTTTTTTCCCACGTCATCCTAAAAACGCTAACTATTCTTAAGCTATATCCATTCTGGTCTAAACGATTAATAACATCTGTCTTCGTTTTATTATTATGAGATATTGGGATCACAAATATCTGTTCTTTAGGCACATCCCATTTTTCTAAATAAGCTTTTTGATGCTCGCTCATTACAATAAAAAAAATGCGCCTCCCATAACCAGAATAAAGTTGTCTCCACCTATCAGTCAACCATGGTTTAATATAGGTGTCGCCTCCCCTTAGCGTAATAACAAATTTTTGTTTCCTATTTTGTTCTACAAAAACATTTAAAAATTTATTAAATAAATAAGAGTGCTGGATATGAATAATATCAAAGGTAGCTCGATCAAGCTCCTTAATAAATAGCGGATTTGCTTGTGATTTAATAATGTTGTTTATTTTATTAATGCCTCTTTTAAAGAGGCCGTATTTTAATGAAACAGCACTATGATCTTTGGCATTAAAAGCATAAGTTTTATATAATAAATCGGGCTGCTTATGCATTTGATCCATTACCAATTTTATGTAAGACTGATAATGCTGAGGAAAGATGTCATATATATATGCAACTTTTATTTTCAAAGAGCTAATTTTTAAGAAAACATCCTAATCGGAATAAAAAATTTAATTATATTTTTTGCCTTTTTTGTTCTAATCTTTTTCATTAACGTTAGAGCGACATCACTATCGGGATCATTTAAAATTCCAGTACGACAATATTTTTTTGCTAATTTTAAATTGTTTTTATTATAGTAATAATACGCAGTTGTAGTATAACCTTTTATTATGACAAATTTATATAAGCCAAGTTCTTCCAAAAAAAGCCTATGTTTTTCAGCAATATAATTGGTAGTTAAATAAATATTCGGCATTAATTTACCCACCATCGACATTGGACTATGATACTTTCGATACATATATGTTATCGTTGGGATGTAACAACCAAAAAAATTTCTCTTTACTACATGAATCCAAAATTCATAATCTTCATTTCCCTGCCTTAGTATTTCATTCTCATCGTAATTAACCTTTGCAAAAACCTTCTTATTAATTAATACTCCTGCTCCAGCAGGTCTCTTATTCGTAACAAATTCATATTTATCATATGGTAAAAAGGACATAATATGATTAGTTGCCCCAAAAGTTTGCACATTCCCATAAAAAAAATCATATAGTTTATTCGCACTAATAATCTTAGCATAAAATTCCAATATATTTATTGGCAGCAAATCATCCGCATCAATACATATTATCCAATTAAATTTTGCGTGGTGTACTCCTGTATTTCTTGATGCACTCAGACCTCTGTTTTTATCATGTTCAACTACTGAAATACGCTCATCTTTTATTGTAGCTAGATAATCATATGGTAATTGACTAGTTTCATGAGGGCCATCAATAACAATAATGATTTCAAAGCCTTGATAGGTTTGATATAATATTGATTCAAGGCAATCTTGAAAATATTTTTTTGCTTTAAAGTAAGGAATTATAATTGATATTCTATCCATTCAAAAAACGACTTGTCATGTTACGTAATAACCAAATTAATAACCGAATACTAAATGTAAAATTTAGTCGGCTAAGTGAAATCATAATATGATAAAGCAATCTAAGTTTTTGAGGGGGGCTTCCTTCCTTTAATATACCAAGTGATAGATGGGATATCCTATCATGTAACTTTTGTTTTGAGTCTGGATATTTTAGATACCTATAATTGGTTATAAACATTTTAATTGTATCCAAGTCCATTAAATATTTCTTTTTCAAAGAGAAATTTTGGCCATGAACAAGATATTTGCCTAATGCTGTATCTATATAAGCAAAATCGTAGTGCTGTGAAAGCTTGAACCATGTTGGGTAGTCTTCGAAAGAATAAGATTCACAAAAACCACCAATATTTTCTAGCTTATTTTTATCAATTAATATGGTAAAAGCAACTATTGGGTTCATCCAATACATATAATCATTTACATATTCACTCTTCATTAAGTAAACATTATCACATATTGGTTTATATAATTTATCAAAACGTGGATAATTTAATTTAGATAAAGAATAATTATTGATGGGTCGGAAAAAATTTGTACGAGTGTCAACAGACATTGCTTTAGTAGAAACTAATGCCAGCTTAGGTGAAGCAACTTGAAATACTTGAATACCTTTCTCCAAAAATTTCGGTTCCCATAAATCATCTCCTATAATAGCAATATATTGACCAGATGCATGTTTTAAACCGAGATTGAGCGATTTCGAGATACCTATATTTTTCTCATTTTTTAAGAACTGATACTTAAATTCCGCATTATTTTTTAGCCAATCTTCAACCACATCCACGGAATCATCAGATGATGCATCATCAATAATTATGACCTGAAAATCTTTATAAGTTTGATCATTGATTGATTTTAAGGTATCAACAACCAACTTACCTGTATTATAACAAAGATTAATTACTGTAATCATCTGCTTCAAAATGCATTAATCGCATCAGTCACTATCTTGGCTTCCTGACGATTTAACACTGGCGAGATTGGTAAACTTAAACAGGTTTCAGCGATTTTTTCAGTTATAGAATACGAGCTTCTTTCAAAATTATCTCCATATGCCTTTTGCCTATGCGGCGGTACTGGATAATGTATCACTGTCTGAATACCGTTTTGCTGCAGATAATTTTTTAACTCA
>JBQCEX010000328.1:0-6302 GCA_051959855.1 Flavipsychrobacter sp.
ACATATATCGTCTGCCGCCTCTGTAAGATATACGAAAGGATGGCGCGCATACACGTGTTCATATTCTTCTTTTTTAGGTATGCCCAATGTTCCGGCAATTGATCTGTAGGTTTCTATTTCGCCATCAAAGAAGCCTGACTTTTTGGTGGCTATGAGGCCGGTGTTCTTATTGAAGCCTTCTGTTGAGGAACTTGGATATTTTACAATGGCAGCGAGTGTGGAATAAGTGAGCTTATATCCCCCTGCCTCTTTTTCATTGTAGCTGTGTGTCAATACACGCAACGCATTTGAGTTTCCTTCAAATTTTTCGAAATCCTTCAGCTGGTTAGCACTTAAATGATCTTCAAGCATTGTTCGTGTGTCGCCCTCCAGCTCTTTGAAGTAGGTGCGTATAGCATCTTCGCCCGAATGACCAAAAGGTGGATTGCCGATGTCATGTGCCAGGCAGGCTGCGGCTATCACAGAAGGTAATTCATATTTGTAAAACTCTGAAAAATGTTCAGCTTCATTAGTACCATATCTCTTAGCTAGCTCATCGCCCACCGCCTTGCCGAAAGAACGGCCTACCGAGGCTACCTCCAGGCTATGCGTAAGACGGTTATGCACAAACACAGCGCCCGGCAGGGGAAATACTTGTGTCTTATTCTGTAATCTGCGGAAAGCAGACGAAAAAATAATGCGGTCATAGTCTCGCAGGAAAGCAGTGCGTACCTGGTCGGAATTATCAATTTTCCGTTCAGGATCACCTGTTCTGCGGGCACTATATAGCGAAGACCATTTCATGCTGTAAAAATGCAACATTACCGCAAATTAAACAGCAGGTGATGGATTATTATATACTAATGACATTATACTATATATTTGCGCTGCACTAAATAAAATTATACTTATGAAAAAACGCTACGCCCTAATTGCGGGTATAGGCCTGCTGCTTTCTACCTCTGCTATGGCACAAATGCCTACTTACAATTTCAGCTATTACACAGATACTTATACGCCGCTAACCGGTGGAACAAGTGTGAATGGCTCTACTATATGGGACGGTGGAGTAAATAGTTATGCTGTACCTGTTGGATTTACTTTTCAGGTTGATACTGCTACAACAAGTACCTGTTTTCTGCGCTATGGTTATCTCACTGAAATAGATAGCTCTTCAGCAATGCAAACCCACGGCTTTTCTATGATTGATGCCGATCTTGTAGATAGAGGAAAGTTAGCGGGAACTTCTTCGCTATCTCCAATTAGATATGAAGTGAGCGGTACACCCGGAAGCAGGATTTTCAAACTGGAGATGACAAATGCTGGGTTTCAGGTAGAAGATGATAAATTTGGAACACTTAATGACTATATTAATATACAGGAGTGGTGGTATGAAGGGAGCAATATTGTGGAGCTCCGTTATGGCCCTTCACAAGTAACCTACAGCATCTACTTTGATTGGGGAGGGAAACCTTTGATTTTTTATACACCCTATAAATCACTGTCAGGTGCCAGCGGCGGTGGAACTTATTATGTGGTTTCAGGCGATCCGGCAGCACCTACTATTGATAGTGTTGTATTTGGCCCTATGGGCAATCCTACCTATATGGGTACATTGCTAAACAGCTATCCTGCTAATGGCCAGGTTTATCGTTTTACTCCTAAAAATCTTGGGGTGACTAATGTGGCGTTGCAAAATGTACATGTGTATCCTACTGCTGCGCAAACTGAAGTAATGGTGGACTACAATAGTAACGAGAAAGCCAGCTATACGGTTGTATCTATCAATGGAAGTGCAACAAATATTAATGGTACCTTAAGCCATGGTACAACGCATATAGATGTTAGTGCGCTGCCTGCAGGTGTTTATCTGGTAGAGCTGCAAAGCAGCAATGGCAGAGCTACGAGGAAATTTGTAAAGATGTAATGAAGCATTAAAATATAAAAAGCGGCCTGCGGTTTATCCGCAGGCCGCTTTTTCTTATAGTAGCTGATTAATAAACTTCGCGATTGTTCTCGTACTTGCTGAGGCGCACCTTAGCTTTTTCCAGTTTGCTGTTCACGGCGTTTTTCTCGCGCGCTGTCCATACTTCATCTGCTTCTGCTTTAGCTATGGCCACTTTTATCTGGCCCTGCTCTTTCATCAGCTTCTCATACTCGTTGTCTGAAATTTTTTTGTGCTTGTGCGCTGACTTAATAATTGCCTCCTGCTTCTTTTGCATTGCGCTGAAATTCTGAGCTTTTGCAGTCACGCTAATGCCCGCCACTATTAGCAGCAAAAACATAGTACGTTTCATATATAGATTGATTTTGCAATAAAAATAATACACGGTACTAAATCTTCTAAATAAATCAATCACTTAATTTAGGTCGTAATATGAGTAAACAAAAAGCCCGGTCTCTATGAACCGGGCTCAGCACACACTCATTCCACACATGCTTTTTAATGTCTTCCACTCATGCTTAATTCTCCATGTTTGCCTGTATCGCTTGTTTCCCCTGTAAGTGCAGCTTTTATCATTGAGAACAGCACTACAACTTTTGCTGCATCTGTATCCCAATAATGTGCTTGCTGCGGCGTTACCTTCAGCAGGGCTATATCCGGTTCGTTCAGTCCATTAGGGAACCACGCTTTCAGCGTAGGGTTCCATAACTCTTCCATCTTCTTTTTGTCTTTTACCAGTTCTGCCTTGCCCTGCACGGTGAGGTAAGTGCTTTTACCGGGGTCTGCATAATTCAGGCAAATATTATCTTCTGCCTTAGCCTTGTGCGCTGCATCTGTATGCGTGCTGGTGAAAAACCAAATCGTTCCGTTGTCTTCTACCTGCATTGTTGTCATTGGCCTGCCATATAATTCATTAGATGTGTCTGCGGTAGCAAGCATACAAAATTTTACGTCTTCGGCTATCTTCTTTAGTTTGTCTATCGCCGCCTGATTCTGCAAATCCTTTTCCATAGCAAGTGTGTCTTTATCTTCAATTCAATATTTACTAATACCATACCACATAAGACACCAAGGGCTTATGACAAACATTTGTGTAAAATTTGTAATGGCTAAGGCCTGCTAATATTAAACAAATGGGTAAAGAACAGACTAATTTGTAGCATCTGCTTTCTCAAGAAATACCATAGCGCTGTCCTTTCTTTTTTGCTGAAGCATAGGGTCGGTAGTGACTTTGCTATATTCCATATAGCTCTGCGCCAAAGTTTTGTAAGCACGAGCGTCTTCCAGATTTGATAATTGGGGAAGTAAAAGATGAATAGCTTCCGGGTAGTCCTGCATACTGTTGTAGAACTCCGCAGCGAAAATGGGAGATTGCACCTCATCTTCGTCGTTATAGTTTACTGCAGGGTTGAACAGTTTGCTGAGGGAGTTAGCCCAGGCAGGGTCTTCCACAGACTGCGGCCAGGTAAACGGCTTTTGTATAGCACTGTTGGAGATGAGTGATTTGTTTGTATCATTTTGCTTTAGAAAAATTACCGATACCGGGTCAGCATATATCATGTAGTAGCCTTCTTTCCAGAATAACTCGCGTTGTAAGGGTATGATCTGCGAAGTGCTTAATACTACATAATTGAAATTATACTTCTTATCCAGATCATGAAAGCGGGCGGGGTGCGCATAGATATCAAAATAGCTATCGAAAAACTGTGGCGAGAAAACATCCAGATCACGCAGG
This sequence comes from Flavipsychrobacter sp., assembly GCA_051959855.1. Classification (GTDB taxonomy): domain Bacteria; phylum Bacteroidota; class Bacteroidia; order Chitinophagales; family Chitinophagaceae; genus SZAS-30. Next base: position 3,660 of record JBQCEX010000328.1, read on the forward strand.
TCTATATAAGATCGGAAATCAGGGTAGCGTGCCCATAGCAGGTACGAGGAGATAAAGTAATCGGAGAAGGCTGTGCCTTTAATATTATACTGTTGCAAAAAGTCTGCTGCGCCGGTGGGGTTATGCAGCATGCTTACATGCACACCATACATGTTTACAGAACCGGTAAGCTTATAAAATTTATTACTGACAACAGTTATATAGAATATTAGGGCAAGCAGTGATGCTACAGCTATGGCCGCAGTATTAGAAAGTTTTCGCAATAGTGCGCTCAGCCAGGTAGTGAGCATGATAGCTACAGAAGGGAAAAGAATTATTTCAGAGAAAATAATGTTCCTATTGGCTGTAAGTGACAGGTATGCGAACAGGGGTATTAGCAGCAGGTAGCTTAATATGGCAGGCGAAAAAATGATATTGTTCTTTTCACCCTTGAGTTTCAACAAGCGCGAGATCCAGAAAATGATAACTGCTATCAGCAGTATTACATGACATTTAGCTTCTATCGTCCAGTATTCCGGCTGGTAAAATGCATATAGTTCAGTAGTGTATTTGTTGGCCCATACCTGGTGATATATCTCGAAGGGCTGCTTCCAGAGCTGGAAGCCATTAGGATTGAGCAGGATAAGTAATAAGCCCGCCGCAAATATGATAGCAGGTTTACTGATATTTTTCAACACACTATTCTTTCTTAGCAATGCAGATAGGAAACTGCCTGCCAGGTAGCTGCCCAGCATTACAATACCTACCGGGTAGCCTTCATGCATGTTTGCCCAAAGGCATTGCAGCAACACCAAAACAAAAAGCTTTTTCCAGTCTTCATTTCCATACCTTATAATAAAGAACAGAAATATAGCCGAGAATAAGTGGCTAAACATCTCAGGCCTGCCTGCCATGCGATACTCTACTATGCCCAGGAATAACAGAATGCCCACTACACTAAATAATGCAGGGATAGCTTGCTTAAGATGTTGAGCTAATGACTTTAAAGCACGAAACAGAAAATAAACGATAGCCACATTCACCAGGCCCTGTAGCAGTATTACGACATCCGGTCCACATATCTTTTCCAGCAGCGCGATAAATACCTCGTATAGCCATTTTACATTTATCCAGGGCCTGCCTGCCATGGTGTAAGAGAACATGTCGGTGCGGGTTACCTGCCCATGTTCCAGCATCCATCTGCCTGAAAGCAGTTGCCACCATACATCAGGCTCACGCAGTTGCTTTATACCCAATACAAAAGCTACTAGGTAGCAAAGAAAGTGTGGCAGTTTACTCAGGTAGCGCTGCATGTATTCCCGATTATTTTTCAGCACAATATAAAAAGAATCAGGGGATGATGCTGATTGCGCCATCCCCTGATAGAGAGAGGAAAATTAGAGGAAATATTAAGAGGAAATATAAATAACTTCTACTGTTTACTTAAAACGACCGTGCCAACACTTATAGCCGTACCATTTTTCACCTGCACAGTACCCATTGCAGCATCTTTATAAGTACCTGCCATAGAGGTGGCTGTTAGTGTGTAATTGCCCTGCGGCACGCTGATACTAAAATTCCCATTGGCATCAGGTGTTGCAGTAAATACCTGGTCAAGCTGAACGATCTTTACCATAGGCATAGCATCTGCAGGTAGCACAGTACCCGTAATGATGCCAGAGGTTTGATTATTCTGCGGTATATTCATTCTTTGCGCAGCACTGTCATTATATACTGATTTATTGGTCTGAGGATAAACAGTATCGTCTGATTTCTTACAGGCAGTAAATGCGGTCATAGCCGCCAGGCCTATCATTACTGCTACTTTGTATGTCTTGCACCACATAATCCATTCGTTTTACAAATAGCATTTTTACAAAACCATACCACAGCGGCTGCCAACAATTAGCTTTTAACACTATTTTAAAAAAGCTGAGACGGCTATATAGCCGCCTCAGTACTCTATCTATCTGTAATTCTTATTATTGTTTCACAAACTTCAGCGTTTGTGCAAAACCATTCGTTGTGTGAATATTCAGGTAATACATGCCATTAGCAAGGTTTGCCACATTTATTTCAGCAAGTTTTTCATTTGTATTAGTCATGTAAACACGCTGGCCGGTTACACTATATACTGTGATTGTTTTATTACCGTCTGCAGGTACACTTACATAAACAGTACTATTAGCAGGGTTAGGATATAATGCACATACTACATTGTTTGCATTAATTGTTGCTACAGAAGTACCATGTGGATGATAGTGGAAAGAAGTGTCTATCACTACACCATCAAGGGTGATGTTATCAAACCTGTTATTGCCGCTTGATTTTGATGTATTACCCTGCGGAGTAATTTTGAAAACGAAGCCAGGGTTGTTATAGGCAGCAGTATCATTAATCACGATGGTCTTTAAGGAGAATAACAATGTAGTTGTATCAGATGCGATGCTTAGGCCGCTTGTCTTCCAGGTGGCACCGCTATCTGTGCTGTATGCATACAAATTCTGAAGCATACCGCTGCCGAAGCTTGATGTTTCTACCGCATATTTTATAACAAGATTTTTATAGTTGATAGAAGGCATATAAAGCAATAAATATGCACTATCTGATGGATTCCTGAACCTGTATGAGTTACCATCAGGAGTAGCAGTACCTGCTATCATT
>JBQCEX010000329.1:0-6263 GCA_051959855.1 Flavipsychrobacter sp.
AGGCTGTGCAGGCGGCAGCTTCCTGGTGCAGTTGAAGAAACTGGGCTATACCAATGTATATGCGCTGGACTACAGTGCTGATGCCATAGCCCTGTGCAAACAACGTGGTATAGAACAGGCCTATGTGATGGATGGTCACTATCCTGAATTTCCTGATGAAACTTTTGACCTTATCATAGCCTCAGACTCGCTGGAGCATTTGAAAGAAGATGAAACTGCGTTGCCTAACTGGAAGAAGATACTGAAGCCGGGGGGCATGGCCTTCATTTTTGTGCCAGCTTTTAACTTCCTGTGGACACAGCATGATGATATCAACTATCACTACCGGCGCTATACCAAGAGTGATCTGGAGCGGAAGTCGAAAAGAGCAGGATTTAAAATATTATCGGCGGGATACTGGAATGCATTGTTTTTTATCCCTACTGCTATAATAAGACTACTGACCAAACTGTTGCCAAAGAAGGAAGACAAAACAGGCGATATACTGCACTTGCCTGATGCAGTAAACAATATGCTGATAGGCTGGATGAAAGTAGAGAACTCGATAGGTAAGGTTTTGCCTTATCCGTTTGGTGTGAGTACCTATGTAGTTGTTTCGAAGTAAAAAGAATAAATACCAGATAATACTAAATTATGGCACAAGCAATACTGCAGACAGAGGCTGAAAGGAAAGAATGGAAAATGGCCTTTTTTGCAATAAGCGCATTAATATTGATCATAATGCCATTACTGAGCCATAGCTATGGCCAGTCTGCGGATGAATGGCTGCAGATAGAGTATGGACAACACATTTATGATTACTTCTTTCATGGTAGTAAACAGGCACTGGACTATACTAACAAGCAACTGCAATATAGCCACCAGGAGTATTATGGAGGTTTGTATGATTTCCCATTAACGATATTGCACCACTGGCTGCCTAAGATAGATATATTGACAGTGCGTCACTTTTTCAATGCCATATATGGGGCAGTAATGATGATATTCACTGGACTGCTGGCAAGAAAGATCAGTAATAAATGGAGCGTGGGTTTGCTGGCACTGCTGTTCATCATTTTTTCACCACGCATGTTTGGTGAAAGTATGAATAATCCGAAGGATATACCATATGCGGCAGGTTTTATAATTGGTTCTTACTTTTTTATCAGTTACCTGAAGGATTTTCCAAACAAGCTGTGGCGGAATGCTATAGGCATAGCAGTGGGCTGGGGTATAGCATTCGGGATACGTTCAGCAGGCGGTATTTTGTTGCTGGCATATATGGGCTTGTTTTCTGTGCTATATTATATAATGCATAAAGAATTCAGAGTGATTCTGGGTGCCAACAATAATAAGTTGCTGAAGCGAGGAATAGTGATATTGGCCGTGGGTATTATTATTGGTTATGTAGTAGGGCTTGCTTGCTGGCCGTGGGGTTTGCAGTCACCTATATCGCATCCATTGGAATCGTTGAAAGGAATGACTAATCGTGAGGCTTATTTGAGAGTACTGTTTGAAGGTAATTATTACATGAGTAATAATATGCCATGGTACTATGAATTTAAATGGATATTGATATCGAATCCACTTGTAGTAATAGCAGGTGTAATATTGGGGTTGATATTTATGATGCGGATAAAGAAGAAATATGGGTTGTTCTATGTTATGTTCGTTGGATTTGCTGCGTTCTTTCCGCTGCTATACATGATCTATAAACACTCTACGGTGTATGATACCTGGCGACATGTATTCTTTGTATACCCGTTCTGGGTGGTGCTGGCTGCATTGGGCTGGGACGCTACCAGGCAATTTATCAAGAAGCCAAGTTTGCATTGGTTAACCGTGGGCGTGCCTATGTTGTGTTTGCTTCCTGCTGTGATATGGACAGTTAGGAGCCATCCGAATCAGTACGTATATTTTAATGCGCTGGTAGGTGGGGTAAAAGGCGCCTATGGCAACTATGATCTTGACTATTATCAAAATACGCAGAAGCAGCAAGCTCAATGGCTAATACACAATATTCCTCATCCGCCAGCCGGGCGGAAGCTGGAGGTCCGATCTAACACAAGCGGGGTAGATAATGCTTTCAGGCAGGATAGTAGCTGGGTAGGGGCTGGCTACCTAAGGTATAATCAACGAAATGCTACTGCATGGGATTATTATATAGATAATCCCAGGTATATATCAGTAGAGGAAATGGTGAATGGTAAATGGCCGCCGCAGAATGTAGTACATACAATATCAATAGACGGTGTGCCTCTATCTGTTATCATACAGCAAAAAAGTAAAGCAGGGGTAGAGGCAAATGCAGCATTGCAGCGAAAAGATTTTGTAACTGCAGCGCAAAAGTACGCCGAATACATAAAGACCGATACCACGGATGATGACATGTATGCGGATTATGCGATAGCACTTGCAAACACATCTCAAATAGATGCTGCAATTGGCGCAATGAGAAAAGCCTTAGATATAGATGCCGGGAATGCACAATATTACTCCATCCTTGCACAGCTATATCACGCAAAAGGGGATGATGCTAACGCTAACCAGGCGGCACAGGCAGCCCAAGCTATAAATATGAAACAGCAGGAGTTGCAAGGTGAACCGCAGGAATAGAGGATGATTTGCAGGTGAAAAAAAAGCGAGATACTTCAAATATCTCGCTTTTTTATTGTCCATAAGATGCTTGCAAATGTAAGCCAGGAGGTATTTTGTAAATAGTTTGTTGTTTGTAGGCGTTTTTTGCAGATGGATTGGTACGTGTGTCAGCATCTGTACGCTGAATAGCTAATAATAGAACAACTATTATATATATGCCTATAAGTGTGACAGTGAGCCATTTAGAACCTGTTTCCTGGCGTGGGGATAATCGGTGTATCATAACGCTGCTATTTCCATAATTAATAATTCGAAATATCCGTTTCTAAAGGGAAACTATAGGTAATAGCTCCAAAAATTAAGCCAAAATTTGCCTATGTTTCATTAAAATTATAACGCAGCTGAAATAATATTATTGCATGATTATTAGAAAAATAAAAACATTACTTATGTTTTAACCATGATTCAATAGCATCCTGATTGAGGTTAACGTAAGTGCTTTGAGCTTCAACCCAACTATTATTCACCCAATCAATCACGGGCCAAGAGAAACCTGCAAGTCTGAAGAAGTTTTTCTCGTCAAGGCGGCAATAGGGAATATTGGTTGCTTTGGTTTTTTGCCAAAAATCATCGAGTGGGTGGGTGCCGCCAAGTACCATAAAGAAAGGGAGAGATGGATCTTTTTCTTTCATGAGATGCATTTTGTATGCTGCCATCTGGCAATGCGGACACGTGGGGCTGAAGAAAGCAACGATATATTTCCCTTTAGTAAGATCCATAGCAGGGGTATCCTTTTTCCCGGGAGCATACAAAGAGGATAGATCAAGCTTAAAATGGCCTTTTTGCAGCCAAGCCGGTTGCCGGGGCGGGATAGGAAAGACAAAGAAGGGAGTGATTATTGTGGCTATAAACAAAAGAAAAGCTGCCAAATTATTGTACCTGATACGCCAGCCATGATGGAAGCGGGTAAGGAGGATAAGACAAAGAATAAGTGCAGCATTCTTTATGAGTGAGGTGGATGGGCTCATCCAGATGGCATCACCAAAGCAGCCACAGTTTACTTTGTCGCCTGCCGATATCCAGAGATAAATAAGATAAATGCTGAAAACTGAAACAAGTAGCAGAGCTACTTTGTATACCCAATTGTTACGACCAAACAAATGCAATACCATTAAGCCCCCCAGGGCAGCTTCCATACCTATGAAGAGCCGAGAAGCAAATGAGGCTAATGACCAAGGCATGTGTATAAACTCAACCATGGTGTACTCAAAACTTTCGAGGCTGCGGGTGCTATAGATCTTGGTGTAAGCGGAGTATAGAAAAACTGCACCTACGGCAATAGAGAGTAGTACAAGTAGAAAGGAGTAGAATTTACGCATAAGAGTAAGTCAGCGATTGTGCATTCATGTAATGCCAAAAGTAATAAAGTTAATTAAAAGAGCAGCTTACATTAGTAGCACCACCAATGGTATAAACATTTTGAGTGGTATCACATTGGCTTTGGGCAATACTCTTCTTCTCTGTTGGTAAACTTGTTTTGGTGCTATAGGATTGTTTGTTGATGGTATAGCTGCAAGTACAAGTATAGTTGCCGGTTGGATCGGAATCGGTTTTGTGGCAGGAAGAGTAAACAAAAGTGGTAATAATTAAGACGAATATGCGTTTCATTAGTGCGCAATTGGCTTCTTAAATATAAGAAAACTATCGGTTTAATATTGTCAATCAAGCTATTTTTAAAATTCATTCTGCTATAAATATATGCTGCAAATTGTATAGATCACCTGATTAGGACCGGATACTAATACCCCTGAGTAACGACTTGACATGAATCCAGGCCATTATGAACGGCCATAGTATCACATTCTGCCAAAGATTCCTTTAGAGATGGCTTATATTTTATGCCCAAATTATAGAAACCTTCTTGATTATTGCTGCCATAGCACATGCAATGAACTGAGTCCTTTTTAGAACATGAAAGCATAAAGAATAGGCAAGAAAAAATTAGGATCATTTTCATAGAGGTAATTTTATTCGAGGTAACGTAATTTTCAGAAAATTATTATGTACAATAGAAATTGTTACTGCACTTAGCGTATTAAAAATATGCTCTGTTTATGGAAATAAAAAAGGACATCAATTACGATGTCCTTTTTTATTAAAATGTTTTTGCAAAGTTATTTTAATGTACATGTTGCAGCGCTATCAACTTGACGCAAGTTGGTTTGGTTTGCATTACATCCATTAGTAGCATCACTTTTTTTAGCATTTGAATAGGTGAAAGACTGAGAAGTATCAACACCAGTAAATGGATTGTGAAAAGTGCAGGTACAAGTATAATTTCCAGTATCATTGCTTGATTTTTTACATGATGCAAATGATAAGATGCCAAATGTCGCAATTACTGCGATGGGAATTAATTTTTTCATGAAGTATAATTTGATTTTAAGGTGTAAAAATATAAGTACATTTTTAAAAGTCAAATAATTAGTGTCAAAATTTATGTGATTATCGAATAATACCACCATTTAATTAGATTTATACCAAATTTAAACTTATGAAAAAAAATATCCTTTATCCAGCGATAGCCATTATTGGGTTATCTATGTTTACCGCATGCAAAAAAAGCTCGAGCAGCACTACTAGCACGACGACGACAAGTGGGAAAAGTATGACTGCTACAGTAAATGGTAAGTCAGAAAATACCTCAACCGTAACAGCTGTAAAATCAACTGTAAGCGGTGTAACAGAATTAGCAATTACAGGCATTTTCTCTGACGGTCACCAACTGCTGATTACTGTGTTTGGATTTAACACAACAGGTACTTACAATTTCAATGTGCCTACAACAAGTGGATCAAGCACTGCTTTTTGGTTTGCAACAGGAGCTGCAACAACACTTAGCAATACTGCTAACACTGGCCAGATGGATGTGACGAGCAGTAACTCAACGGGACTATCCGGCACCTTCAGTTTTGTGACAAACGATTCGACTGTTGTTAGCAATGGCTCTTTCAGTGCATTATACTAATTTGACTGTCTAAATAATAAAGCCGTCTCAGTGAGGCGGCTTTATTATTTAATATTAATATTGGATTTATAAATGGCAAGTAGTACCGCCGGGAACACTATTGTTTGCCTGGTCTTCATAATTGTTACAATCCCGTTTGGCCTGCGTATAAGTTTCATTGGAAATGCTATGTTCTTCTGTGGTAGAGGCTGTTCCGACAACTGTAGTACAAGTGCAAGTGTAATCTTTTTTGCATGAAGCGAATGCTAAAGTGCCTAGTAAAGCTGCTACGATAAAAATCCTATTCTGTTTCATAATAATTAGTATTAGTCCACAGAACAGATAAAAACTTTTATGCCAGCAGATAGGTCAAATTATTTATCGAATTCAATTATAAAGTATAACTGATTGTTTTCGTTTATGTCATTCCATTCACCTGCGCTGCCAAGGCTACCGGAATTTTTTGGCCAGGGTGCCAGACCTATTGCTGCGGCGTTTTGTTTGCCTTGAGAATTGTCGGGTTCATTAGGCCTGCCAGAGGCAGAACCACCCCAATTTACATAAGCGTTATTTACGGCTCTACCATTGCTCTTGCCATGCACACCCTCACCGTTCCAAAAGTTGATGCCACGCCCTGTATTAGCCCCATCCCATACCCATTGACCTTCATGGCGACGAT
>JBQCEX010000330.1:0-6669 GCA_051959855.1 Flavipsychrobacter sp.
AAACCTAAAGTTTGCTGCCACCCATGAGAGTATTGCTTGTATCTGCCCTTATAGCCGTTTCATCTATTGCTGTCCATGCGCAGGACTCAACTGCTATGAAAATGCCATTATCCTATCACAATACCTTTACCCGCAAAACCACCATGTTTACCGCTTCATTTGGCCTGGCCGACTGGAACAAACAGAACTACAAGTTGCCTGACAGTACACGCTTTGGCTCCGGCTCATCATCGCTTCCCATCTATTTCAGGCTGGAACGGGCTGTGGGTAACAATATCAGTATAGCCGCCAGCCTCGGTTATGACGTATTTTATTATAACTATTCACGTGAAGGGTATACAAATGGTGCATTGTTTTACAGAGCAAATACCGACAAAGTAAGAATTATAAGCCCCGGTCTGCAGGCTTTCTACCATTTCAACAAGCTGATACCCGTACGCAACCTGGACGTTTCTGTAGGTGTAGGGTTTGCAGCCAATTACATAAAGCACACAAACTATCCCGGTTCAGATACACTTTCGCATGTCATAAAGCCGGATGTTACACTGCTTGCCAGGCTTTCAGCCCGCTATTATATTAACAGGTATGCGGCTGTATTTGCGGACATAGGCTACGATAAAATGAGCCTTTTCAGCCTGGGTGCCTCCTTCCGCTTTTTCGACAGGAAATACCATCCTTAATAACCGCCTTTTATAACATTTTAGTGGCAGTAAGCCCCTACCAACTTAGCAAGTTCTAATGTAACTTTGCATCGGTTATATACATAATTTTCTTAACTCAAAAATTAACCTATGTAGCTTCGGCAATATGGGTTTAATTGGGCTTACAAATGAATTACACACCAAAGAACAAGATACGTATCGTTACAGCAGCCTCTTTATTTGACGGACATGATGCTGCCATCAATATCATGCGCAGGGTTATGCAGTCGAGCGGGGCCGAAGTAATACACCTGGGCCATGATCGCAGTGTGCAGGAAGTGGTGGACTGTGCTATACAGGAAGATGCTAATGCCATAGCCATTACTTCTTACCAGGGCGGACACGTAGAGTATTTCAAATACATGTATGACCTGCTGAAAGAACGTGGATGCGGACATATAAAGATATTTGGTGGTGGTGGTGGTGTAATACTGCCTGACGAGATAAAAGAACTGGAAGATTATGGTATCACCCGCATCTATTCCCCTGATGATGGCCGTGCTATGGGCCTGCAAGGCATGATAGATGATGTGATCATGAAGAGCGACTATCCTACCGGCAACCATCTGAATGGTGAGGTAGGTCACTTAATAGAAAGAGATGCAAAGTCTATAGCACGTCTTATATCAGCTGCTGAAAACTATGGCGACTTGCCTGAAACACAGGCTATGCTGAAAAAGGTGAAGGAACAGGCTGCTAAATCAAAAGTACCTGTGCTGGGCATTACAGGTACAGGTGGCGCAGGTAAAAGCTCCCTGGTAGATGAGACAGTGCGTCGCTTTTTGCTCGATTTCAAAGACAAGTATATAGGTATTATATCTGTAGATCCTACTAAGAAGAAAACAGGTGGTGCATTGCTGGGTGACCGTATTCGCATGAATGCCATCCGCAATTCGCGTGTTTACATGCGCTCTATGGCTACCCGCCAGAGCAATCTCGCGGTATCTAAATACATTATGGATGCTGTGAATATTCTGAAGGCAGCCCATTACGACCTCATCATACTGGAAACCTCAGGTATAGGTCAGAGCGATACACAGATCACCGACTACTGCGATATGAGCATGTACGTGATGACACCTGAATATGGTGCAGCCACACAGCTCGAGAAAATAGACATGCTGGATTTTGCGGATATAGTAGTCATCAACAAGTTTGACAAACGCGGCGCTATGGACGCCCTGCGTGATGTGAAGAAACAATACCAGCGCAACCATAAGCTATTCGATAAGTCACCGGATGAAATGCCGGTATATGGCACTATAGCCTCACAGTTCAACGATCCGGGCACTAACACCATGTACCGCTCCCTTATGGACCTGGTAGTAAAGAAAACAGGCGCCCATCTGGAATCTCATTTTGCGGTAAGCAAAGAGATGAGCGAGAAGATATACATTATACCGCCTGCCCGTACACGCTACCTGAGTGAAATATCTGAGAATAACCGTAAATATGATAAATGGGCAGTAGATCAGTCGGCGGTAGCGCAAAAGCTGTTCGGCATAAAGAAAACGATAGAAGTACTGCAGTCGTCAAAAGACATTGACGATAAAGACAGGCTGATAAAGACACTGCAGGAAGTATATACCAATACCGAGTTGAATCTTGACCCTAAGAACAAATACCTGCTGAACCATTGGGAAGAAAAGAAAGAACAATACAAAGGTGAGTTCTACACCTTCAAAGTGCGTAACAAGGAATTAAAGATCAAAACCCACACAGAATCGCTTTCCCATACCCAGATACCAAAGGTAGCAGTGCCTGAATTTGAAGCATGGGGCGAAATACTGAAATGGGCATTGACTGAAAACTTCCCAGGTGAGTTCCCTTACGCTGCAGGTATCTATCCATTCAAGCGCGAAGGTGAAGACCCTACACGTATGTTTGCCGGTGAAGGTGGCCCTGAGCGTACTAACAAGCGTTTCCACTATGTATCACTGGGTATGCCGGCCAAGCGCCTGAGCACTGCCTTTGATAGCGTGACGCTCTACGGTCAGGACCCTGATTACCGCCCGGATATATATGGTAAGATCGGTAACTCAGGCGTAAGCGTATGCTGCCTGGATGATGCCAAGAAGCTGTACAGCGGCTTTAACCTGGCTGATCCTAAGACTTCGGTATCCATGACAATCAATGGTCCTGCGCCTACCATTACTGCCTTCTTTATGAATGCGGCTATTGATCAGCAGTGCGAGCTTTACATAAAGGCAAATGGACTGGAAGAAGAAGTAAATAAAAAGATAGCAGCCATATACGCAGAAAAGGGTTTAAAACGTCCTACGTACAATCCGTCGGTATTTGGCGGCGGTGCTGAAGGTTCATTGCCTGAAGGTAATGATGGGCTGGGCCTCATGCTGCTGGGCATAACCGGCGACCAGGTGCTGCCACCTGACGTTTATCAAAAGATAAAAGCAGATACCCTGACAGCAGTGCGCGGTACCGTGCAGGCCGACATACTGAAGGAAGACCAGGCACAGAATACCTGCATCTTCTCTACTGAATTCTCACTGCGTGTAATGGGTGATGTGCAGCAATATTTTATTGATAAAGGTGTGCGCAATTTTTACTCAGTATCTATCAGTGGTTATCACATAGCAGAGGCAGGCGCTAACCCTATTTCACAGTTGGCGTTCACCTTGTCCAACGGTTTCACCTTCGTAGAGTACTACCTGAGCCGTGGCATGCACATAGATGATTTTGCACCAAACCTGTCGTTCTTCTTTAGCAATGGTGTTGATCCTGAATATAGTGTGATAGGCCGTGTAGCCCGCCGTATCTGGGCAAAGGCCATGAAGAATAAGTATGGCGGTAATGAACGCTCGCAGATGCTGAAATACCACATACAGACATCAGGCCGCTCACTGCATGCGCAGGAAATTGACTTCAATGATATACGTACTACGCTACAAGCGCTGTATGCCATATATGACAACTGTAATTCACTGCATACCAATGCTTATGACGAAGCTATAACTACCCCTACGGAAGAAAGCGTGCGCAGGGCAATGGCCATACAGCTCATCATAAATAAAGAATTAGGCCTTGCAAAGAACGAAAACCCGCTACAGGGTTCTTTCATTATAGAAGAGCTTACCGACCTGGTGGAAGAAGCAGTGCTCACAGAATTTGACCGTATATCTGAACGCGGCGGCGTGCTGGGTGCTATGGAAACTATGTACCAGCGCAGCAAGATACAGGAAGAAAGCCTGTACTACGAAACCCTGAAGCATACAGGCCAGTACCCAATAATAGGTGTAAATACTTTCCTAAGCTCCAAGGGTTCGCCTACAGTTATTCCGTCTGAGGTGATAAGGAGTACTCAGGAAGAAAAAGAATTCCAGATACATACGGTAGAAAATCTGGCAAAAAGAAGTGGTGAAAAAGGGCAGGAAATGCTGCGCAAGCTGCAGCAGGTGTGCATACATAATGGCAACGTGTTTGAAGAGCTGATGGAAACCGTAAAATATTGCTCGCTGGGGCAAATAACCAAGGCATTATTTGAAGTAGGCGGGCAGTACAGAAGAAGTATGTAAACCTTATATTTATACTATAAATCTGCTTAATGCGCTATTTATTATTGCTTGGTTTTTTAGCATTTGGTGTTAAGGCAACTGCCCAGACACGAGTATCTGTGGAAAATGTGAAAGTGTACTCTTTCGTTGAGAAGATGCCGGTCTTCCCAGGAGATACCCTGGAGAAATTCGTACAGGAAAATGTGCACTTTCCAGAAGGGGGCAGAAAAGAAGGCGCTGTATGGGTAAAGTTCATTGTAAATCCTGACGGTGCTGTAAGTGATGCGGAAGTAACCAAGACTATGGGCAAAGAATACGATGCGGAAGCCCTGCGTGTAGTGCGTGCCATGCCAAAATGGGAGCCGGGTGTAAAAGGAGGTACGCCGGTGAAGGTATGGATGCGTGTGCCGGTAAAATTTAAAAAGTAGCGGATAGATAATAAATAATAAATTTCATAGTTATCTATATAAAATCACTGTTATGAGGCTTACCTCTACCCGTATCTTTTTACTGGCTATTCTTTCGGCGTCCCTGTTTTTGTCTTGTCAGAAGACACCTACCCGCGACCTGAAACTATATCTGCCGGGGCATAAGTGGTACTATACCAATATATACGGCGGCCCGCCACCGCTTAGTATGACGCACTGCGATTCTACGGTTTGGTACACTTTCAAAGTAGATGGTACAGGTTATGTTGGTAATGATGACAGTGATTGCAACAGCACTATTTACAATATTAATTTCACCTATACGGTCAATTCAGATATCAGGGTAATTACCCTCAACGGCATAGAAGGACCCGGCACTGCGCAGGAATGGTATATAGATACCATTGCCAATGAAGTCATTAAATATACCTATTCGGTAAGTACAGGTGGTGGCAATACTTTTGATAAGCATGGTACCCTGGTACCCCGTTAGCAATAAACTCCGCAAAAACATCTAATTTATTTAATATCCATACCCTACATTCGGGTATGGTTTTTTATAGGATAGCTTGTACATGCGGAAATTCCTGAAAGTAGTTTTATATGTAATTGGCAGCATTTTGGTTCTGCTGCTGGCCGTAGTAGTCTGGTTAAATACAGGCTCGGGAAAGAATTTTGTGCGTACGCGAGCAGTTGCTTTCCTGAGAAATAAGCTGAAAACGGAAGTGTCAATCGGGGAGTTAGGCTATGGCTTGCCTAAATATATAGTGCTCAAACGGGTACTCTTTAAAGACCAGAAACAGGATACCCTACTGGCAGTGGGCAATCTGAAAGTAGATATCGACATGCTGAAGCTGCTGAAAAAACAGGTGAGTGTACAGCAGTTGGTACTGGAAGGTGTTCATGCACACATTTATAGAAATGCACCTGATACAAACTTCAACTTCAGCTATATAATAGATGCATTTACCAGCAAGAGCAAAACGCCCAAGCCTCAGAAACCAAAAGATACCACTTCTTCGTTCTCTATAGACCTGGATAGAATAGCTTTTAATGATATACATGCACGCTTTGATGACTACACAGGCGGTACCCGTTTTGCAGTAAATCTCGATCACCTGGACCTGCGCATGAAGAAGCTGGACCTGGATAAGATGCAGTTTCACATAAAGGAATTGACAGTGGCAGGCTTACAGACAACCTTCCTACAGGACACGTCTTACCTACCACCTAAGCCTGATACCAGCACGAAGAAGACAAGCTTTCAGCTAGTGGCGGATGATATAGATCTGCAACGTATAGGGTTTCATTATGGTAATAGTCTTAGCAAGATGCTGGTGGACCTGCAACTGGGTAAGCTGAAAACAGAACTTAAAAACTTCGACCTGGCACGTGCACGGGTGAATGTAAATAAGCTGGAGCTGGACGAAACCCAAATGAAAATGGTGATGGGTAAAACATCACCTATACCTAAGAAGGTAGATACATTGGTGGACACATTACCACAGAGTAACTGGCATGTAGTAGCTAATGAGCTGGCGCTGAACAATGTGAACTTTGCCCTGGATAATGATAATAAACCTCGCATGGCAAAGGGTATGGATTATTCGCACCTGGATATCCGCAATCTTGTACTCAATTCAAAAGACATATTATATACGGGCGATACAATAGCGGGCAATATTAAACACCTGGCTGTAAAAGAAAAAAGCGGACTTGACCTGAAGGAATTAAGAACGGTATTTGCTTATAACAGGCAGGGTGCATTACTCAATAACCTATATCTGCAAACTTCAAATACTGTTTTACAAGATCACCTGGAAGTACATTATCCCTCGTTGGATGCCTTGAAAAGCGATATGCAGCACATGCAGCTAAAGGTGAACCTGAAGAATAGCATTGTGGGCCTGAGCGATGTACTGATCTTTGTGCCAACCCTTGAACAGCAGGAACTTTTCAGGCGCAACAGGAATGCACACCTGAGGCTGGATGTAGTGCTGGCGGGGTATCTTCAATCTTTAAATATCA